>CAMEUL010000098.1 GCA_945938205.1 uncultured Traorella sp.
GTTGTTGGAGAAAGATATAAAGGAAAAGTTGAATACTGGTTGACTTTCAATGAAATCAACTGTCTGGAATTTGGTGGCTGGATGGCTGCCGGAATTCCTAGCAAAGATCCTCAGGTAATGGCAGATGCGGCAAAACATCAGTTATTGGCCAGTGCCAAGGCAGTCCAGATCTTACATGAAATTGATCCAAACAACAAAGTTGGAAACATGATTGGATATGGGGTAGTTTATCCATTAACATGTAATCCTAATGATATTCTTAAAACATGGCAAAACTTCAATGGATGCTACTTCTACAGTGATGTACAGGCCAGAGGATATTATCCAAGCTATAAGTTAAAGGAATATGAAAGAGAAGGCATCAACTTCTCACTCACAGAAGAAGAAAAAGAAACACTGAAAAACGGTACTGTGGATTTCATCAGTTTCTCTTACTATATGACCAACTGTGTATCAACTGATCCAAAGGTATTAGCTGATCAGGGTGGAAACATGATGTTTGGAGTCAAGAATCCTTACTTGAAAGCCAGTGACTGGGGATGGCAGATCGATCCAGTTGGACTCAGAATTGCTTTAAATTATATGTATGACCGTTATCAGTTGCCACTGATGGTCGTAGAAAACGGATTAGGTGCTCAGGATGTTGTGGAAGCTGATGGAAGCATTCATGATTCCTATCGTATTGATTACCTCAGAAGCCATATCGAAGAAATGGGGAAAGCCATCAATGAAGATGGTGTAGAACTCTGGGGTTATACTCCTTGGGGATGTATTGACTTAGTGAGTGCTTCAACAGGAGAAATGCACAAGCGTTATGGATTTGTCTATGTAGACTACCAGGATGACAAAACAGGAGAAGGAGATAGAAGCAGAAAAGATTCCTTCTACTGGTACAAGAAAGTCATCGAAACTAACGGTGACGATCTAAAATAAATAATAAAAGATAAAGTATATACAAGAAAAAAGGCTATAAAACTAGTTGTATAACTCTAGGACATATAGCCTTTTTTTGCTATCTAATTATTTTTTTACCTGTTTTTTCATGATCATAAAAAGGATGAATGATATAAACAGTCCAATCAAGGCGATTATATTGATAGTTGAAATTGGGTAAAATGTTTCTTTATGGTATATCAAATTCATGATTAATATCGAAAGACAAATGGTCAGTATAATTTGATACGCGAGTTTAATTCCTTTACTGTACTGCATTCCAAACACACACTCCATATGAAACCACAAAACCAGATCCAAAAGATATACCAAAAGAACCAACACTAAATACTCCTTTTGCTATCCAAATCGTAATTTCTGATAGTGCTGAGCTCCCCAAGCTAGGGAAAAGAGCTTCGATGGCACATTTCTGAGCGATTTGAGAATCCCCTTTAGGACCATAATCAGGATGTTGAAAAAACCATTCTTCTGTTCCCGGTTGTGGATTTGGATTTCCAGGCCACCAACGTGATTGGATAAGAACATCATTATTTGTATTCGCATCATTTGAACTAGCATAAACATTGGTTGAACTTGTACACATTACAAATAATGATAAAACAGCAAAACATGATAATAATTTCTTTGTCATCTAAATTTCTCCCTTCATTTTTATATTACCATTATAAAAATTATAGATATCATTGACAACACATTTCTGGCTTTTCATTTCTCATGTTTTATACAAATTTATTTCTTGATAATGAGAATCATTTATGACTGAAACAGTTATCGACTAGATAAACTGTACAATAAACATACTGAATGTCTATATTACAAATAATAGAACTGTCATCTTTTTTTACTGAAGTTTTAGCTGCTCTTTGAATAAACTGATTGCTAATGAAAAATCCTTCAATTTTGTGAAGTATTCCTTTTGTAAGTCTGAAAAGATAATCTGATCCTCCACTTCTTCCAACATGCCCAAACTCATTCCACAAATCACATAAGCATTGTCAACAATAGGACCTTCATAAGGATCCAAAAACAAGAGATAATTGTGATCAGTTTCTAGCATTGGATACCTAGAACTGACTGTTTGAAGTATTTTGATTGGCTGATCAATTAGAACATTATCTCCTCTTACAATATCCTCAACACTTACTTCATATAAAACAAAATCAGTACCCAGATATTGAATATCATGATCTTTTCTCACATGTGATACTTCAACAATGCTTTGTGCTTTATCTAATAAATCCTGATCATTTAAATAATCAGCAGAAGGTTTGACTAAGCTTTCTTGTTTTCTATTGTAATCCCAATAGATAAAACCAGCACCTACAAAGCATAACAGTATGACCAAAATGAAAACTTTCTTTTTGTTCATAGTATTCCTCCATCTATTTCAGTTTAAATTCATCAAAATCTTCGCCTGCAAGATAGATTCTTTCTCCATATTGGTCTTTAATGATAAATTCCGAGATTCCTTTTCCCAAATATTCTTCTTTGACATCAATTTCTTTATCAAAATATTTAATTTCTTTGGATTTAAAAGAAACTGTTTCTGAATAAATTAATTCTTTTTCAGAATCCTGATCCTTCTGTGAATAAAATTCAAGTACCACTTCTTCAAGTACATCTTCTTTTTCATTTTGGATCTTATAACTTAACAGATGATTACTTAAGAAGAGATAGTCAATTTGATAATCACTTTTGACAGCTTCTGGTTTTGTGGAACAACCAACGATAAGAATCAAAAAGCAAGCAACAAGAATATTTCTTAATAATTTAGATTTCATTTTAATACCAATCCTCACATATTTAATTTCATATTATTTGTTTTTCGTTTCCTCATAAAGATTAAACTTTACAGGAAACGACAGTTACAATTTTGATCACTTTTTTCATAAATTTCCCTTTCCTTTATTTATTAATATACTAGCATATATCAAAAGTTTATCAAAGTTTGATGAAACTATGAATAATTTCACTAGTATGAATTAAGAATAAACTAAAATTTCATTTATAAAATTCAAACAGGCATCTAATTCATTTGAACGAATTACTTGTTCACTTTTATGATATACAAATTTTCGATTATCTGGTGAAATGATTTCAATTTTATATTTGATATTATCTTTATAAAAATCAAATACATAAATCGGTAAATATTCATCTTTTTCTAAATTATCTAAACCTACTACTGGATTTGTAAGCAACTTGACTGAAATATCCATATTATTGCTTACAATATCCTGTTGGAGCATTTCTTTTCTATGTATATTAGCAAAAGATAAATTTAAATTGATGAATTCATTACCATGTGTTGCGTAAATAACTACAGATGTCATATCTGGATAATGAATTTCATTAACATAACTGTTAGTAATTACCAGTAAAGGTTCTTTCTTATTAATGATTGTATTTTTCTCATATTTGACATATTTCCAGTTTTCATCTTTTAGGTTTAATCGATATTCTCTTTGTATGCTTTGAAAAACTTCATTTTTTAAGCATTCAGTTGAATAAGCATAATACTGAAAAATGATAGTTACTGTTACAATTATAATAGAAAATAAAATAAATTTATGTTTCTTTCTCATAACATTTCCCTTTCGTTCTTCTATTATTATATTATCATGGTTCTTTGGTTTATGGAAGACTTGTGGAAAAAGGGGGGGATGATATAATAAATTAGTTAATAAAAAAATGGTGATGATCACCATTTATTTATGATATAACTTTTTGGTTTGATAAACAGGTTCACAAGTTAAGTGAATGCCCAGTTTTCTAAATACATTCAGATCGACATCACTGAGGATGACACTGGAATGTGCCTGACAGTTTTTCAGCTTATGTAACTGTTTGAAAGCTGTATGACTGATAGGATTGGTAGTTGCCGCAATAGATAAGGCTATCAATACTTCATCCACATGAAGACGAGGATTGTTGTTTCCTAAGTTTTCTGTTTTCAGTTTCTGAATTGGTTCGATGATGCTTGGAGAAATCAGGAAAATATCATGATCGATTTTTCCTAACACCTTTAAGGCATTCAAGATGCAGGCACTGGCAGCTCCCAAAAGAGAAGTAGTTTTACCGGTAATGATCTGTCCATCTGGAAGTTCAATACTGCAGACAGGTTCCTTTATTTTTTCATAGCGGTCCATGCAGGCTTTGACACATTTTCTGTCTTCCACAGATGTTTCTGCCTGTGACATCAAGAGTTCGATCTTGGAGATGGTTTCTTCAGTAGAGAAGCCACGTTTGAAATCAGTTAAAGCACGATAATAACGGCGTACGATTTCTTCGCGTGAAGCCTGGCGACAAACTTCATCATCAATGATGCAGTTTCCTACCATGTTTACTCCCATATCGGTTGGAGATTTATATGGAGAAGTTCCCATGATTTTTTCTAAGATCATATTTAATACTGGGAAGATTTCCACATCACGATTGTAATTGACAGTAGTTGTGCCATAAGCTTCCAAATGGAAAGGGTCGATCATATTGATATCATTGAGATCCGCTGTGGCAGCTTCATAAGCTAAATTGACAGGATGCTTCAATGGAAGATTCCAGATTGGGAAGGTTTCAAACTTTGCATATCCGGCTTTGATACCGCGTTTGTTTTCATGATAGAGCTGTGAAAGACAAGTTGCCATTTTTCCACTTCCAGGTCCCGGTGCAGTAACAACAACCAAAGGACGGGAAGTTTCCACATAATCATTCTTTCCAAATCCATCTTCACTGACAATATGTTTCACATTATTTGGATATCCTACAATTGGATAATGTTTGGCTGTTTTAATTCCTAACTGATGCAGATGAGCAATGAATTTATCGGCACTTGGCTGATTTTGATACTGAGAAATGATGACGCAGCCCACATACAATCCAACACCTGAGAAGGCATCGATCAGACGAAGTGTTTCATCATCATAGGTAATTCCTAAATCACTGCGGACTTTATTCTTTTCAATATCTCCGGCATTGATAACAATTAAGATTTCCACCTGTTCTTTGATGGTTAAAAGCATTTTCAGTTTACTGTCAGGCTGGAAACCCGGCAATACACGGGATGCGTGATGATCATCGAACAGTTTGCCGCCAAACTCTAAATAGAGTTTATTGTCAAACATTGAAATACGTTCTTTAATATGTTCGCTTTGTGTTTCTAGGTACTTCTGGTTATCAAATCCAATCTTCATAATTTCACCTCAACTCAAATATTTTAACATAATTTTCAATGAATGAAAGAATAAAATACAATTTATTCAGACTAGCATAACACTTGTAAATCATATATAATGATGATGGAAAGATATGTGGAATTAACAGGAGGAAATCTATGGAAGAAGTTATCAAAATAGAAGGTGGAAAAAAACTGTCAGGGACTGTACGTATCAGTGGATCAAAAAATGCAACGGTTGCCCTGATTCCTGCAGCGATTCTTTCAAATGGACCTGTTACCATTGTGGGAGTTCCAACCATTAGTGATGTGAAATCACTTGCCATTCTTTTGAATGATCTGGGAGTGGATGTTGTATTTAAGGCACAGGACCATATTATTATTGATCCAAGTCATATGCACAATACACCGATGGTATCGGAAACAGTGGGAAAACTAAGAGCCAGCTATTATTTCATGGGAGCTCTTTTAGGAAAATACAAAAAAGTGGAAATGAAAATGCCGGGAGGTTGTTATCTGGGACCTCGTCCGATAGATCAGCATCTCAAAGGTTTTGAAGCCTTGGGAGCCAAGGTTGAAAATGATCATGGCATTATGAAGATTACCGCTGAAGAACTGGTGGGAACCAAAATATTCTTGGACATTTCCTCAGTTGGTGCAACCATCAATATCATGATGGCGGCTGTTTATGCGAAAGGACGCACGATCATTGAAAATGCCGCAAAAGAACCGGAAATCATTGACGTAGCCACTCTTTTGAACCGTATGGGAGCTAAGATTCGTGGAATGGGTACCAATGT
>CAMEUL010000099.1 GCA_945938205.1 uncultured Traorella sp.
GATCGTCATCAAAGCTAAAAGAGCCGAGAAAATGGTCTTGGTCAAGAAAAGGGTTGCTACACGCTGAATGTTGTTGATAACACGCCTTCCTTCATATAAAACTTCAGGCAAGGCATCAAAATTAGAATCCAAAAGTACCAAATTGGCACTGGATTTCGCAACATCACTGCCGCTCGCCATAGCAATGCTGACATCCGCCTTTTTAAAAGCTAAAACATCATTGACTCCATCTCCTGTCATGCCAACAGTATGTCCTTGTTCTTTCAAAGTCGTCACCAGTTTTTTCTTTTGATCTGGTGTGACGCGTCCAAATATCTGATAGCGATTGACTGCTTCATTGATATCCTCATCTGTAAGCGTGGTCGCATCTACATAGGCATCATAATGTTCAATTCCTACACGTTTGGCAATTTGTGAAACAGTGATTGGATGATCTCCACTGATGATCTTGATATCCACATTTTGATTTTTAAAATATTCAAGAGTTTCTTTGGCACTGTCACGTATTTTGTCAAGCAAAAGAATATTGCCGATCAGCTGCAGATGTGTGAAATCTGTATCACTGGCATCTGTTTTCGCAACACTGATGACACGATATCCTTCTTTGGAATAACCTTCGATTTTATTCAATTCTTCCTGTTGGATATTATTCATCATGAAGCTGTAGGCTCCCATAATGTAGATGGCGTCTTCATAAATAACACCACTGTATTTTTTAGATGAATTAAATGGTATCGTTTGTGTGCACTTGAAAGTTGATTTTGGTGGGAATGCCTGACGAATAGCACACATGGTTGCATTATCATCCTGAAGATCATACGTCATGTTTTTTAAGATTTCTTCAAGATTGTCTACATGATCTGTAATCTTATCAACGATCATTTTTCCTTCAGTGATGGTTCCAGTTTTATCAAGGCATAAAACATCCACACGAGCCAGTGTTTCAATACAGTAAAGTTCTTGGACAAGTGTTCTATGCTTGGCAAGATTAATGACTCCTACAGCTAAAGCAATACTTGTCAGAATAACTAATCCTTCCGGAATCATACCAATTAGTGCTGCACTGATGGACAGAATGCATTCATTTAGAGGCTGATGAAGTACAAAGAAATGTTTCCAGAATAAGATCAGTCCAATGGGGATGATTGCAATTCCGATCCATTTGATAATTTTATTCAATAAATCTTTTAACTCTGATGGATAACGATTTTGTTTCTTCACATCCTTGATCATTTGTGAAGCATAACTGTCATTACCGACCTTTTCAACCTGTATGGTTCCATTTCCTCCAACCACAAAACTTCCTGAATATAGAAAATCCCCTGGATTCTTTATGACATTATGGCTTTCCCCGGTCAGTAAAGATTCATCCATTTCCAGCATGCCCTCTTTTAATACACAGTCACACACCATCTGATGACCGGTTTTTACTTTCAGAATATCATCCAGCACGATTTCTTCAATTCCTAACTGAGTGTTTTGACCATTTCGAACAGCATTCACTTTCATGGTATGAATGAGAGATATTTTATCCAATGTTTTTTTGGCTCGTATTTCCTGAAAAGTTCCAATGATGATATTGGAAATGACAACACCCATGAACATGAGATTCTTATAAGAACCTGTCCATAAAATCAGTATTGCCAATATAACATTGATCAGATTAAATAAAGTAAAAAGATTATCCGACAGGATCTGACGATATGATTTCGTCGTGTTATTATCGGTTACATTCACCAGTCCTTCTCTTTTTCTCTGATTGATTTGATCAGTATTCAAACCCTGCTTAATATCTACATTCCATCGTTCCATAGTTGCAATTCTCCATGTGATATTTTACCATACCCATACAAAAAATGCGATATTCTGACAAAAGTGTAAGTTAAAAACAGATATGGTATAATATAATTGATTCATAAAGAAAAGAGGAACCGTTATGAAAAAAGCCATTTCACTGTTTTGCCTTTTATCGCTCTTATTTGGATGCGGAAAGCATGAAGAAAACATCTCAAAAGAAGAACAACTCAATAAGATTATATCTGAAAACAATTATTTGGTCGTTGATGTGCGTACAAAAGAAGAATATGATGAGGGGCATGTGATCGATGCCATTCTTCTTCCATATGACGAAATTGACGAGCCGGATCTTGATATATCCAAAACCATTTTGGTGTATTGCCGAAGTGGCAGAAGAAGTGCCATTGCTGCCAATAAATTAAGAGAACTTGGTTATGAAGTATTTGACATGGGAGCTTACGAATCAGTTCCTTTTGAAAAAGAATAATATCATAGTATGAAAAAAAGCGAGAAATCGCTTTTTTTCAAAAGAAAAAGAGTGATTTCTCACTCTTAGTCTACGAATTTTAAGATAGCCATTGGAGCACAGTCACCACGACGGTTTCCAGTCTTGATGATTGTTGTGTATCCACCATTGCGGTCTTTGTATTTAGGACCGATTTCGTTGAATAACTTCTGAACAGCTGTTGTTCCTGTTTTTTCGTCAACTACAACATCGCGAACATAACTTGCAGCCTGACGACGTGCATGTAAGTCACCACGTTTTGCTAATGTTACGAGTTCATCAACAACACTGCGAAGATCCTTGGCTTTTAATTCAGTTGTTTCAATCATACCGTGTTCGATCATGCTTGTTGCCATGTTTCTTAACATTGCTTTACGGTGATCAGCAGTACGTCCGAATCTACGATTCCACATATCTTTTATCCTCCTTTAAGACTTATTCATAACCTTTGAAAGTCAAACCTAAATCATAGATTTTTTCTTTCACTTCTTTTAATGATTTTTTACCTAAGTTTCTGACTCTCATCATTTCTTCTTCCGTTTTCATTGTCAGTTCTTCAACCGTTTGAATTCCGGCACGTTTCAGACAATTATAACTACGGACAGACAAGTCCAGATCCTCAATCATCATTACAAGACCCTTATTGACAGGATCTCCCTGAGCTTCTTTAATGAATGATCCACTGTCTTTAACAGCTTCGTGTACATTCGTTAATAATTCTAAGTGGTCAATTAATATCTTGGCACCCAATGCAATTGATTCCTGTGGAGTAATGGAACCATTCGTCCATACTTCAAAGATAATCTTATCAAATTTCGCATTCTGGCCAACGCGTGTTGGTTCCACAGAATAGGAAACTCTTTCAATTGGTGTGTAAATAGAGTCCGTATAAATGGTTCCTAAAGGTTGGTTCTGTGTCTGGTACATCTGTTTATTCTGATCAGCATTCACATATCCACGGCCTTTACGTGCCTGAAGTTCCATCTCAAGAACTCCATCTTCCTCTAAAGTACAGATTTCAAGATCTTTATTCAGAATTGTTACACCTTCTGGACAAATAATGTCTCCGGCAGTTACAACTCCTAAACCTTTTTTGGAAATACGTAAAGTATATACTTCATCATCAGCAATATCCATAATCAAAGTTTTGATTTTCAGAATAATAGCTGTTACATCTTCCTTTACACCTGGAATGGATGTAAACTCGTGATAAATTCCGTCAACTTTAATTGAAAATACGGCAGCTCCTGGTAAAGAGGAGATCAAAACACGTCTCAGTGCGTTCCCAATAGTTTGGCCGAAACCTCTTTCTAATGGTTCGATCACGAATTTTCCATAATTTTCTGAGTCAACAAACTCTTTTACTTCAAAATGTGCACGTTCGAATTTTTGCATTACGATACCTCCTCAATTAAAAGTTTAAAATTAACCACGTGGTCGTTTTGGTGGACGACATCCGTTGTGTGGAATTGGAGTTACATCGTTGATTAATGTAATTTCTAATCCTGCAACCTGTAATGCTCTGACAGCTGCTTCACGTCCTGGTCCTGGACCCTTCACATTTACTGCGACAGATTTCATACCGTTATCAACGGCTGCTTTCCCTGCTGCTTCTCCAGCCTGCTGAGCAGCGAAAGGAGTAGACTTACGAGAACCTTTGTATCCCAATGCACCTGCACTAGACCATGCAATTGCGTTTCCTGCTTCATCAGTAATCGTAACGATTGTGTTGTTGAAAGTTGAGTGAATGTGAGCCACACCACGTGCAACATTCTTTCTAGCACGACGTTTACGAGCACCAGCTTTAACTTTTGCCATAGTTTATAACCTCCTAAGTCCTATTTCTTTTTACCCGCGATAGCACGAGCTGGACCTTTACGTGTATGCGCGTTTGTCTTTGTACGTTGACCTCTTACAGGAAGTCCTTTTCTGTGACGAATTCCTCTGTAGCATCCGATTTCCATTAAACGTTTGATGTTCAGCTGAACTTCACGACGCAAGTCACCTTCAACTTTGATTTTGTCAACTTTTTCACGGATTGCGTTTTCCTGTGCTTCAGTTAAATCTTTAACACGGATATCTTCTGAAATTCCGCATTCTTTTAAAATTCTTTTTGATGTTGGTACACCAATACCATAAACATAAGTTAAGGATATTACAACGCGTTTATCGCGTGGAATATCTACACCTGCAATACGAGCCATATTGTATTTTCCTCCATTTTAACCTTGTCTTTGTTTGTGTTTAGGATTTTCACAAATAACCATCACACGACCTTTACGTTTGATGATGCGGCACTTATCGCATATTGGTTTGACAGATGGTCTTACTTTCATGCGTGTTTCCTCCCTTTTCCGATCTACTTATGTCGGAATGTAATACGCCCACGTGTTAAATCATACGGTGAAATTTCTACGGTAACACGATCACCTGGTAAAATGCGAATGTAATGCATACGGATTTTACCAGAAACGTGAGCCAGTATTTCGTGTCCATTTTTCAATTTCACTTTAAACATTGCATTTGGAAGAGTGTCTTCAACGACTCCCTCAATCTCAATTACATCTTGTTTAGCCATTCTTTTGAAGTTCCTCCTTGTATTTCTGTTAGAATTTCATACCCATCTTTCTGAATCACAATGGTATGCTCATAATGAGCACACATGCTTCCATCCTTGGTGACAACACTCCATCCATCTGAAAGAGTTCTTGTCTGTGGTTTCCCTGCATGCACCATTGGTTCAACTGCAATCGTCATGCCTTCTTTTAAGATGACGCCACGACCCGCTGGGCCAAAATTGGGAACATCGGGATCTTCATGCACACTTGTGCCAATCCCATGACCAGTGTAATCACTCGGTACGGAGTAACCATGCTGCATGACATACTCACCAATCGCATGGGAGATGTCACTTAAATGGTTCCCTGCTTTCGCATATTTTAAACCTTCAAACAATGCTTCATGTGTCACTTTCATTAAATCCAGTGTTTTTTCATCCACATCGCCGATGGCATACGTCCATGCGCTATCTCCGTGATAGCCGTGATAGCAGGCTCCGATATCCACTGAGATGATATCACCATTTTTCAGTTTCACGTTTGATGGAATTCCGTGAACCAGTGTTGAGTTGATTGAAGTGCATACCGCTCCCTTAAACCCATATAATCCTTTAAAGGAAGGAGTAGCATTATGAGCCAGTATCGTCTTTTCACAAATTTCTTCGATCTGACGTGTTGTGACACCTTCTTTCATGTAAGGCATAATAGCCTCATGTGCAAGAGCCACAATACGACCGGCTTCTCTCATATACTCAATCTCTCTTGGTGACTTGGTCGTAATCATTTAATCCTCCAAGGCTTTTTGAACATCTTCCCAGACCTGATCGATACCCTGATTTGCATTGACCGTTCTTACTAAACCTTTTTTCTGATAATAATCAAGAACAGGTTCTGTAAGCTTGTGATATTCACCTACACGAACTTTCAAGCTTTCTTCAGTATCATCTTTTCTCTGATATAATGTTCCTCCACATACATCACAAATTCCTTCCGTTTTACTTGGTGAATTTGTCGTGTGGTAAATAGCACCGCATTCTTCGCAGATGCGGGGACC
>CAMEUL010000100.1 GCA_945938205.1 uncultured Traorella sp.
TTTCAGAATATTCTCTCTTTAAAGCATCATAGTGTTCATTTCTTCTCGCGTAAAAGCTCTGACGGGCTTCATTAAACTGGCTCCAAAGTTCTTCTTCATTTTTACCAGCATTTCCTGCTTCTTTCCATTTATCAAATAACTGGGTGAAGGCCTGATTTGCTTTCTGCCATTCTTCAGAATTTACCCAAGCTTTGGCTTGTTCAATCAGTTCTTTCTTTACTTCTGTAGCATTTTCATGATTTTCACGCATTTTTTCCCAATGCTCATGTTTTTTGTCAAAGAATACTTGACGGGCTTCTCTGAAAGAATTCCATAATTCATCATCTTTTTCCTTGACGCTCATACCTGCAGCTTTCCACTGATCCATCAGATCATTCATAGCATTAGTAGCTTTATTCCAATCTGTTGAATTTGCCAATTGTTTGGCATTTTCAATCAGTTCTTCTTTTTTCTTTTGAATATCTGCATATCCTTCATTTCTTTTCGCATAGAAAGAATCCATGATCGAATCAAATTCTTGAGCTAACTCTTCTTCAAGAGCTGACTCCATATAAGAAATTCTTTTCCATTTTTTCTGAAGTTCATTCATTTTACGGAATACTTCATTCCAATTATCATTTTCCTGAAGTTTTTTGGCTTCTTCAATCAGTTCTTTTCTTTTCTGAATGTCATCCAATTCTTTTACTTCCAACATTTCTTCTGTTGCCATACTACAACCTCCACTCAAATTACATTCTCTATTTTAATTCAGTTTCACGAAAAAATAAATAGTTTTTTCATGATTCCAACGGTTCATTTAAAAGTTTTTCTTTAATTTTTTCATCGGCAAAAGAATACCGGATAGAATTCTTCTGACACATACCTATTTCTTCCTCTGTAACATGACAGTATTTCATTAACATTTCATATTCATGATCCAGATTTGTATTAGAAATGGTCATATTATCTGTACAGATCAAAACAGGAATTTTTTCATCCAGATAACGTCGAACAGGATGCTGTTCATAATTGGATACCACTTCACAGTTTACATTGCTGGTCACACAGACTTCCAAAGGAATCTGTTTTTCTTTTAATAGCTGTATCACACTTTCATCCTGAATAGCTGTTGCTCCATGGCCAATACGTTCAGCACCAAAGGCAATGGCTGTTTTTATATTTTCTGGTCCAAAGCATTCTCCTGCATGAATTGTATATCTTAGACCCATAGCATGTGCCTTTTCAAACAATTCTTTAAAATCCTGCATAGGTGCCATTCCTTCAGCACCTGCCAGATCCACGGCAACAACGCCTTGATCTTTGAATGCATGAGCTACATGCAGTGTTTCCTCATTTTGATCATGGGTTATCTTTTCTTCTCCCAGAATCATCATGCATAAAATATAATTAACATGAATATGGGTTTGATTCATGGCATCTTTTCTTGCCCGACACATTGCTTCTACGACTTCATGCTGTGTGAGTCCTTTCTTTAGATGCATCTGAGGAGCAAAGCGAATCTCAGCGTAGCAAAGTCCCTGTTTGTCTAGTTCCTGAATCAAAGCTAGTGCCATCTGATAAAGATTTTCTTTTGTCTGAAGAAGCGCTAAAGGTGTATCAAAACATGCCAGATAATCGTAAAGTGAATGGCAGTCTTTCTTCACTTGCATCGATTTAGAAAAAGCTTCATAGTCCTGGGTAAATGATTGGACCAGTTCAAAAGCAGCCGGTATCACAAGTGAACCGTCAAAATGTAAATGCAAATCTGATTTCAATGACTGAATCGGTTTCATTGTATTCCTTCTTTCTTTTTAGAAGCATCCTATTCATCAGGATAGCGATTGGTGATATCTACAAATTTTTCGAAATTCTTGGTGAAAACATCCACAATATCCGGATCAAACTGTTTTCCGCTCTGAGATACGATTTCATCATAGGCTTCTTGTGGAGTCTTTATTATTTGATTTGATTTTTTAGCTTTTTTATATTTTCTTCAATTTCTTTGATGACAGATTTGAATACTTCGTCATTTTCACCCGTTGGATCTTGAAGTCCCCAATTGTCATCGAAAGCTCTTCCGATATACGGACATCCTACATCACAACCCATAGATATTACAATATCTGGAGTTGGAATATCTGTAATGAGTTTTGAATATTGTGTCTTTTCCATATCAATGCCATACAGTTCTTTCATCATACGCACAGCATCTTGATTGATTTGAGGCTTTGTTTCTGTACCTGCAGAATAGCTTTCAAATATATCACTTGCCAAGTGTTTTCCAAGAGCTTCTGCTATCTGGCTTCGGCAAGAATTATGGACACAAAGAAAGGCAACTTTTTTCTTAGTCAAGATATTTTTTGACCTCTTCTGCTTTTAAAACTTTTCCCATAGAAACCACTTTATCATTCACGATCAAAGCAGGCATTGACATCACTCCATATTCAGCAATCTTTTCCATTTCTGTGATATATTCCACTTCCACATTGAGTCCAGCCTCAGCCACCGCCTTTTTCGCATTTTCATAAAGTGTATGACAGTTTTTACAGCCAGAACCCAGCACTTTCACACAACATACACCTTCAACAGGCTTTCCACAGCACACATTTTCAGATGCACCAGCATCCTTACAGCAACAAGTTTCCTTTTTTTCTTCTTTCTTTTTAAATAATGACATTTCTTTTTCCTCCTTTAGATTAAAATATATTGGAATGCATTAAATGCATAACCCACAATAATAATGCCAACAATACAGATAGTAATAAAGATACCCAAGAGTTTCGGTTTGACTGCTTTTTTCAAGAGAATCATTGACGGCAGTGACAGCGTTGTGACCGCCATCATAAAGGATAAGACAACTCCTAGCTGTGCACCCTTAGCCAGCAAAGCTTCCGCAATCGGAATACATCCAAAAATATCCGCATACATTGGAACCCCACATAGAGTTGCGATGATAACACCGAGTGGATTGCCTGAACCTAATGTTTGTACGATGATGTCTTCTGGGATCCAGTTATGGATCAACGCTCCAATACCTACACCTACCAAAACATACGGGAATACTTTTTTGGCCGTAGAAACAACCTGTTCCCATGCGTAAATACATCTGTCTTTGATGGTCAATTCTTCTTGTGGTATGTCAATGTTTTTCGCATTTTTTATGAAATCTTCTACCTGATTTTCTAGGTGCAGTTTCTCAATCAACGTACCACCTATAACCGCAATCACAAGTCCCAAAACAACATAAACGACAGCTACCTTCCACCCGAAGATACTCATCAAAAGTACCAGTGAACCTAAATCAACCATAGGAGATGAAATCAGAAAAGAAAAAGTTACACCTAATGGTAATCCGGCACTCGTAAAACCCATAAAAAGCGGAATGGATGAGCATGAACAGAAAGGCGTGACCGTTCCCAAAAGAGCGGCTAGTATATTTGCGAATATACCATGAAAATTTCCTAAGATTTTTTTCGTTCTTTCCGGTGGAAAATGACTTTGAATATATGAGATCACAAAGATCAGTATTCCTAAAAGAATCATGATCTTGATGATATCATATATAAAAAAATGAATACTGCCTCCTACTCGACTTTCAATATCTAAACCTATACTCTGCAGAATCGATCCAATTCCTGCACTAAGCCATTTCATTCCAAGAATCTGATCCTGAATAAAACTCCAAATATCTTGCATAAAGCTCCCCTTTCATTTTGATATATTGTGTCGATATTTAATTCTAAGTGAAGGCAATCATTCAGATTGCCTTTTAATTACATAAAGTAATGATTGATCATTTCTTTGAGTTTTTCACTGCCTTCTTTGGAAATAGAATAGCGCATCCATTTCCCATCTTTTCGATAATTCACAAGTCCACAATCGCATAAGAGTTTCATATGATGCGATAAAGTAGGCTGCGTGATATTTAATTCATCCAAGAGCACACAGGCACATTTTTCACCACTTTTTAATAACTGAAGTATTTCTAAACGATTTTCATCTGCCAATGCCTTGACCATTTTCACATCTTCTCTGTATCCCATAATTTACTCCATATTTACGATACAAGTTTATCAGTCATATAGATGAATGTCAATATGTTAATGATTTATATTTCCTATCGCTTGTTAGTATACAAGCTGTCCAATCATCATCAGCATCAAAGCCAATCATTAAAAATCCATCAGGAAGATCTTTTTCATAAATACCGAAAGGAAAAACATATCGCCGGATGCAAGAGTAGTATATGTTTCAAAAATGCTTTCGGTGTTAGTTGCAGCAAAACTTTTTGAGTGTCTTTTACTTCAAGTTTCAATAGTTCCCATACATTTTTGCTATTTACTTTATTCCAGTTTCATAATTTCTTCCTTAAAAATATTATTCTCTACTATTTTTTTATTCTCTCAAAAACTACAGTCTTCTCCTTCATAGAAATCTTTCCAACCTTAAAACCGTACTCTAATAATTCCTTCTTGCAAGTAAGAAAAGAATGGTCTATTGAAAAACCTAATATTTTCTCTATCTCAGCATGAGTCAATTTAAAATTATCTGTGTGATTTTCTTTGATCCATTTCCACAATGGAACATATTTGCTCATAATGATACCTCATCTACAATTAGAAAACATCTACAACTCTTTGTAATTCTATTATATCCTTTTGAATCAAGGGCGCCATACTATCTTTATACTTTGACAAATCCATAGTTTGAAGTTCTTTCGATATGACTTCACAATGTTCTAGGCGATAAAGTGCCACCTCATGAAGTGCCGCAAGGCACTGTCTTACAACAGTCGGTTTCTCATCATGGAGAAGTTTTAACATTTCAGGAAGTGCACGCTGTAGTTTTCCTTGAGTATCCCATCTAGCCTGGGCACAGCACAGTGTAAAACCTCTTGTCCTAACAAATGAACTTTTTGAATTTATAAGATCCAAAAAATCATCAAAACAAGAATAATAGTCATTGGAGATTGCTGACTTCGCATTGATTTCTTTGAAAAGTTCATAGGCTTTTTTATCATCTTTATCCTGTAGTTTATTGATGAGATTCTTGTAAACCATAGGTACATATTGAAATCCACCTTTAGTTTGTTCATCACCCGTTTGAATAAATCCAAATTTCTTATATACATCAGATTTAACTTCATCTTTTAGTTCATCAGAAAAATCGTCTAAATCATGAATGGTGATTACTCCTTCAAGTATAAGGCGCACTAAATCAAACGATAAATCTTGTTTACTCACTTCAATCAATACACCAGGATTCTTTTTATCTCTTTTGATTCTTTTCTCTAATTCCCAGAACTTTGTGGATGCCTTTTCATCACTTTTTAGATATTCAATGTATTTTTCGACAAGTTTTTCCATATATGATTCTTGCCATCCCGGAAGTTTTTCTCTATACAGTTTCCAATCTCTTTTTGAAGTCTCCATATATTCTCCTAATTTTAATATACAAATCTGATTACATTATTCAGTACTATCAAATATCCCAATTTCTATCTTTGCAAATCATGATACATTATCGCCAAATGTTTGTAAGAATAAATTCATCATTCTACTTAATAGACTCTTTCTAATATATAACATATCCTGCCATTGGACAAAAAATGATTATGCTGATCCAATAGATACAATTGCCCACAATTTTTCTCAGGTTGTTCTTGAAATATAATTATTCTTTTACAAATGTTAAGAGACTGAAAAATAGGAATTTAGCGTATACAAGCATTTACGAACTTCAGTGGTACATCCATTCTTTCTGCTACTTGCTCTGGTGTCATGCCGCTATCCAAAAAATGCTTACAAACTGCCTTTATGTTCTCTCCGACTTCGATAATATGTTGTTCCTTGATAGGATGGACGTATTCCACATTACACTTTTTCAGTCTATCAGCAAATTTGTCAAAGTTATCCTCTTCAAAATATACTTC
>CAMEUL010000101.1 GCA_945938205.1 uncultured Traorella sp.
CTAGTTTGAAAAAAGTGGTCCAAGAATTTGTCCGCACCCCCAACCAGAAAAGTCGATTTACATCGACCTTTGTTTTCGTTTTATTTTGTTTCTTTTCTTAAATATCTTGCAGTAATTGTATCACCGTTCTCAATCATTTCTTTTGGTGTACCTGTGAATACAACCTCACCGCCTTTTGTTCCTCCATCTGGACCGATATCAATGATGTAGTCAGCAAGTTTCATTACATCTGTGTTATGTTCAATGACGATCACGGTATTACCTCGGTCAACAAAGGATTCAAGGATGGTAACCACCTTTTCTATATCTGCCATATGTAAGCCTGTTGTTGGTTCGTCAAGAATATAGATATTACCTTTTTTCTTGATATTCTGTGCTAGCTTCACTCTTTGGCGTTCACCACCAGAGAAGGTGGAGAGTGGCTGACCGAGTGAAATATAGGAAAGTCCAACTTCTATTAGTGCACTTAACATGGATGATATTTTTTTGTTATCTTTAAAGAAAGGCACAGCTTCTTCAACGCTCATATTTAACACATCAACAATTGTCTTGCCGTTCACTGTATACTTGAGTGCTTCATCGCTGTAGCGTGTACCATTACAATACTCACAGACAGTCGTTACAGGATCCATAAATATAAGCTCAGTGGTGATCATTCCTCGTCCTTTGCAATGAGGGCAAGCACCCTTGCCATTGAATGTGAATAAGCCTCGATCGGCATTATTTTCACTGGCAAAGACATTTCTGATTTCGTCAAAGAAGCCCAAGAAGGTACATACGGTAGAGCGACCTGTAGCCGTAACGGCACTTTGATCGATCAAAACGGTCTGATCCTCATATTGCTTTGCGAAAACCTCACGAATGAGTGATGATTTACCGCTGCCTGCAACCCCTGTCACAACACTCAATATGCCAAGAGGAATATCAACATCAACATTTTTAAGATTGTGGATATTTGCATTTCGAATGGGAAGAAAGCCTTTTGGTTTACGCACATTTTCTTTTACCTTGATCTTTGAGGAAAGAGCCTTACCTGTGATGGTTCCACTGATAAGCAAATCTTCATAGCTACCTTGGAATAAAACCTGTCCACCATTTTTACCAGCCAATGGCCCAATATCAATTACCTCATCAGCAATGCTGATAATATCCTTATCATGTTCCACAACAAGTACTGTATTTCCTTTATCACGAAGACTTTTTAAGAGCCTTATCATTCGATGAACATCTCTTGGATGCATTCCTGTACTTGGTTCATCAAATATGTAGATCATTCCACAAAGGGAACTGCCCATATATCGTACAAGTTTAAGACGCTGGGCCTCACCACCTGAAAGTGTTGAACTTTCTCGATTCATAAAAAGATAGGGTAAGCCAATATCGATCATTCTGTCTAATGATGCCTTCAATTGCTCAACGATAGATGATGCACGTTCATCATGGATATCATCGAGTACTTTAATGAGTTCAGAAAACTCCATTTCGCACATATCGTAAATATTGTATCCGTTGATCTTACATGATAAAGCAGCAGCATTCAAGCGTTTCCCTTTACAGTCCGGACATTCGCATTCATATAGATATTTTGAAATCTTCTTGAGTGTATGGTCGGTATGCTCTTCGGCACTCTTCATAAGCACAAGTCGTTTGAATTGGTTGTAAACTCCTTCAATTTTTTTATCTAAGCGTTCTCCACCTTTTGTTCTGCTTCCATAAAGAAGTATGTTTTGCTCTTCTTCTGTAAGATCCTTCCACTTAACATCACTCCGGAAATATTCAGGTCGTCTATAAATTTTCCAATAATAATTACCCTTACCAAAAGCAGGGAGTTTGAAGAAACCTTCATCATATGTTTTGTCAGCCTCAATCAGATTGGACATATTCAGGTCCATGATCTTACCGATACCTGCACAGGTTGGACACATACCATTCGGATTATTAAATGAGAAATAGGAAGCTGGTCCAATGTGTGGAGAACCAATCCTTGAAAACATCAAACGCATCAGCGAATACATGTCACTAATAGTCCCAACGGTCGATCTTGCATTTCCACCAAGTTGAGATTGGTCGATGATGACAGACGAATTGAGATGATCGATAAGTTCTACATTTGGCTTATCATATTTTGGCAATCTTCCTCGAACCCAAGCACTATATGTTTCGTTCATTTGACGCTGGCTTTCCGCAGCAATTGTATCGAAAACAATGCTTGATTTTCCAGATCCTGACACACCTGTAAAGACTATGATCTTATTTTTGGGAATATCAAGAGAAATATCTTTTAGATTGTTTTGTTTTAAACCTCTAATTTGAATCGGTTCTAACATAACATCAACCTCCTCTTCAACAAGTGTTAACTTGAGTATAACATATTAAAAAAATGAAATATCGACTTTTTTTGCGTTTTCAAAAGAATTGAAAATGGCCTTTGTCCAAAATGTGAATATAAAAAATAAGAAGTGAAATCATGTAATAAAAATACAGGGTTAAAAGCTCTGTATTTTTTGGTGAAATATGAATTGCAATTCAAAGAGTAATTGGCATGAATAGGCAGATATTGTATAATTGAAAAGCAGAAAAAATTGCGTAAAAGGAGTAACTGCCATGAAGAAGGTTATCGTCATAGGTTGTCCGGGTTCAGGGAAAACAACGTTTGCTGAAAAGCTACAAAAACGTACTGGATTACCATTGTTTTACTTGGATGCGATTTGGCACAAACCAGATAAAACTCATATTTCAAGAGAAGATTTTGATGAAAGAATATCAGAAATATTTGATATGAATTCGTGGATCATCGATGGTAATTAAAGCCGAACTGTTGAAACTAGGATTAAAATGTGTGATACCATTTTTCTGTTTGATTTACCAACCGAAACATGCATTCAAGGGGCTATATCACGACTTGGTACTTCTCGGTATGATGTTCCTTGGATAGACGCTGAGTTAGATCCAAAACTCAGACAGGAAATGAGGAATTTCCAATTACATCATTACCAAGAATCTATGAATTGATTGATAAATACAAAACAGGCAAGCAAGTGACAGTATTTAAATCCAGAATGCAAGCTGATGAATTTTTAAAGAATTTGTTATGAAAATGACTCTGATTTAGAGATAATGATAGTGAAATGCTTTATCTTGGAAAATAGTGCAAATATTGCACGTTAAATTTAACAAAGTGCAATATTTGCACTATTATAAACTCAGAGGTGCAATATGAACAGTTTAAAAGATATGAGATTGGAAAAGAAAATGACTCAACAGCAGGTTGCTGATTTGGCAGGTATATCGCTTCGTTCTTATAAAACATATGAAAACGATCAAAAAAAGATAGGAACGATTAAATACAATTATTTAATAAACAAATTATCAGAAATCGATCCTATTGATGAAGAACATGGAATTCTAGAAATAGAGTTAATTAAAAAGAAATGTGCAAATGTTTTTAAAAACTATGATGTGATGTTTTGTTATCTTTTTGGTTCCTATGCAAAAGGGAAAGCAACACCAACTAGTGATGTTGATTTAATGATAGCGTCAAATATAAAGGGTATAGAGTTTTATGGGTTAGTAGAAGATTTAAGAAATGAACTTAAGAAAAAAGTTGATGTTTTTGATATGAATCAACTTTCTAACAATTTAGAATTGACAAAAGAAATACTCAAGGAAGGTATAAAAATTTATGGATAATGCGAAAAAGGATGCTTAAAGCATTACCTATGCAGCTTGCACCTTATTGGATCTAAGATTGCAGTGCTAAATCAGAAACATACTTCTGGCAGCCACTAATTTGGGACTTGGTGTGGAATTCGCGAATAATCACTTTCAAATTCGCAACTTATACCATTTTTACCACATTATTCAGTTATTTCATTTTCTGACATTGTGCTAAAATCAATTACATCGATTGGTTCGTCAAGTTCTTCTTGACTTTCATTTTGATTTCCTACGTGTATTTTTTTTTAGATTATACTATATAATACGCAATAGGATGACAAAGAGGATTATTATAAAGAGTATTAGGAATTCCATAAGAATCGTTATCCTTATATTAGATTCACATGTCAAGTAAAAAACCTTGACATCTCTTTTTTATTATGATAAAGTATCCAAGTAAATGGAGGAAATAACATGGCTGTTAAATTAAGATTAAAAAGAATGGGATCTAAAAAAGCACCTTTCTACAGAATTGTTGCTGCTGATTCCCGTTATCCTAGAGATGGAAGAATTATTGAACAGGTAGGAACTTATAACCCTACTAAAAACCCTGCGGAAGTAACTGTAAACGCTGAAGTTGCGATGAAATGGTTGAAAAACGGTGCTCAGCCTAGTGACACTGTTCGTGACATTTTGTCAAAACAGGGCATCATGAAACAGTTCCACGAATCAAAGTTGTCTAAGTAATGATCGATTTCGAAAAAGTTTTATATAACTTGTGTGAACCCATCGTCAATGATTCACTGAATCTTTCTGTCAAACAGATGGAGACGCTGGATGAACATGAAATCTGTTTGCATGTTTACGCAAATAGTGATGATGTGGCACGTTTGATTGGGAAGAAGGGAGCAATGGCTTCCAGCATTCGCCAAATGATGTCAGTCGCAAGCCGCAAGGAAGATAAAAAGGTTACGATTAAATTTGAATCTTATTAGGATGCAGAAGCATCCTATTTTAATAAGGAGGGTCTATGCAGCTCATTGTAGGAAAAATCGTCAATACCCATGGAATCAGAGGAGAACTTAAGATTGTATCAGACAGTGATTTCATTGAAGAAAGATTTCAAAAAGGAAATGTATTATTTTTGAATTATGGAAAAGAAAAATGTTCCTTTGTCATTGATTCTTGTCGTTTTCATAAAGGATGTATTCTGTTGACGTTTGAGGGTCTTCATGACATCAATCTTGTGGAAAAGTATAAAGGATTGGATCTGTTTGTGGAAGTAGATGGCAGTGAAGATGACGATTACTACTATTTTGAACTGGAAGGCTGTGAGGTATATTATCAGGATCAGCTGATTGGTACTGTGAATGAAATATTAGAAACTGAAGCGCATGAAATCTTACGAATCAAACGTGAAAATGAAAAAGATGTTTTGATTCTCTCTGTGGATCGCTTTATTTTAGATGTAGATATTGAAAAGAAAAGAATTGATATTGATGTGATCGAGGGTATGCTATGAAAATCACTGTTTTAACTTTATTCCCGGAATTCTTTGATTCTTTCAAGACGACCAGCATTATCAAAAAAGCGCTGGAAGCCGGTCGTGTTGAATTTGAATGCATTGATTATCGTGCTTATACCTTAGATAAACACAATCATGTGGATGATACGCCTTGTGGGGGAGGCGTGGGCATGCTTTTGATGGTGCAGCCTATTGTAGATTGTTTGAAGGCAGTCAGAACAGAACATTCGCATGTGGTTCTTTTGACTCCTCAGGGAGAGACTTTTCATCAGCAGAAAGCACGTCATTATGCTGCGGATATTGAACATTTGATTCTGATTTGTGGTCATTATGAAGGCTATGATGAGAGGATTCGCGATTATGTGGATGAAGAAGTCAGCTTGGGAGATTTTGTACTGACAGGAGGAGAAATCGGTGCCATGACCATCAGTGATGCAATCATTCGTTTATTGGATGGTGTCATCACTAAAGAAAGTCATGAAGATGACAGCTTTGAAAATGGTCTATTGGAATATCCTCAGTATACCCGTCCTATTGAATTTGATGGAAAAAGAGTTCCGGAAGTGCTTTTGAGTGGGCATCATGAAAATATTCGAAAGTGGCGTTTAAAGGAATCTTTAAGAAAAACTTATCTAAAACGTCCGGATCTTTTAGAGAAAAGGACACTAAATCGAGAAGAAAAGAAATTTCTTGATGAAATCATCGAAGAAAATTCGAAAAAATAA
>CAMEUL010000102.1 GCA_945938205.1 uncultured Traorella sp.
TACACCCGAAGCCTATGAACGTTTATTGACAGAGGTGCTCTTACATCAAAGAGAATATTTCTCTTCTTTTGAAGAAATTCTGACCAGTACAAGAATGATTGAAAATCTCAAAAAGCCGCTTCCTTTTATCTATGATAGAAAAATAGAAAACAGTCTTACAGAGTGGATTGAAATTGATCATACATCTTGACAACCAAAAGAAATCAGCTAGACTAAAAGTGGTGATAAAATGAAAGCAGTAATATTTGACTTCAATGGTACCTTGTTTTTTGATACGCCTTTGCATATTGAAACATGGAAAAAATATATTCAAAAAACTTTGAACCAAAATCTTACCGATGAACAATTCATGCAAAGAATCTGGGGAAGAGACAATAATGCCATTATTCAGGATTTCTATAAGACAGATGATCTAGATCGAATTCATTGGATTTCAAATGATAAGGAAAGAGAATACCGTAAGCTTTGTTTGACAAAAGATATTTCTTTAGTCAAGGGAAGCATTCGTTTTTTTGAAGCATTAAAAGAAAAAGAAATTCCTTTTACTATCGCCACCGGTGCCAACAAAGAAAATGTTGACTTTTATTTTGATGTGTTTGAATTAGACAAGTGGTTTGATTATGATCAGGTGATATACGATGATGGCTATCTTCCTGGAAAACCAGATCCTACTATTTATAAAATGACAGCTGAAAATTTGAAAATGAAACCAGAAGACTGCATGGTCATTGAAGATTCCAAAGTAGGTGTAGAAGCCGCGCATCGGGCCGGAATCAAGGAAGTCTATGTTATTACGGAAAGTACATGTGATTTTGAATCATCCGTGAGTGGTGTCATTCATGATTTTGATGAACTGATGGAGCTGTTATGGAAACAGAACGACTGATAATACGTCATGGAAATGAAAAGGATGCTCAAGAAATGCTGTCATTTCGAAACAGTGATTATGTTTTGAAATACAATGCCATGATCAAAGCTGATGAAACATCTCTAATGAAAGAAATCTCTTCTCAATATATTATGGAAAAAAAAGCCGACCATCATGTGATCGGATTTATCGGAGTTGAGGATGACACGCTTCGATATGGCGTCCATTCAAAATGCATTAGCTATTATATGAATGAAGAAGAAACCCATCATGGCTATATGCAGGAAGCTCTTCAGGCTGTGATCAGTGATTTGTTTAGAAAAGAGACAGAAGTAGTTGTCGCTCGTGTTTTCAAAGGAAATGAAACATCAATGAAGTTATTAGAACGTTTAGGCTTTGTTCATGAAGGAACACTTCGTAAAGCTGTCATGGGATATGGAAACATACTTTATGATGATGCTCTTTATTCCATCCTAAAAGAAGAATGGGAATCAAACAAACTGTTTTAACAGTTTTATAAGATTCTCTTTTTTTAATGTGTTTTTTGAATATACAAAGTAAAAAGAGTGAGATAATTGATAATCTTGTATATCTAAAAAGGAAAGCTTTCCATCTGATACTTCTTGCTTGGCAACATTTTCATACATAAAGGAAATAGCCTGACTGTTCATCAAAGCTTGCTTGATCAAGACAAAACTGCCAAATTCATAACATTCTTTAAAACTCTTATATGAATAATTTTGAAGGTTCAAATAATGATCTAAAATATCACGGGTTCCACTGCCTTTTTCACGAAGAATCAAAGGATAAGTAAATAGATCGTGGAAATTAACAGGATAATCAGAAAGAGGATGATGACGACTGACAACACCTAAAAACTTTTCAGTATGAATTTTAATGGATTCAAACTGACTCTGATCAAACAAACCTTCTACTAAAGCACCATCCAATTGTCCTTGTACGACTTTTTCTAAAAGGGTTTGAGTATTACCAACTTGAATTTCAAATTCAGAAAGATTTTCTTCTTTCATGCGTGAAAGAATATCAGGTAAATAATAATCTGCAATGGATAAAGTAGCACCAATATGAAGTTTTGTCTTTTTCAATGATAACTGATCGATTAGTAATTTTTCATTGGCGATTTGCTGTTTCGCATAGACATAAAACAAATAACCTGCAGGAGTTAAACTTACAAGACGATTGCTGGTAACAAAAAGTTTCTGATGATAATGCTGTTCCAGCTTGGATATGTGTTGGGATACAGCCGGTTGAGTCAGTCCCAGTTCATCAGCAGCTTTGGTGAAACTTTGTGTTTCAACGATTTTCAGAAAGGTGAATACTTTAGGATCTAACATGGTCTCCTCCATAAATTATATTTATATAGCATAACATATCATAATTTTACATAATTTACAATGTATGGTATTCTTTTTAACGTACAAAGTATAAGGGGAGAAATTATGCGAAAAATAGTTGAACTGATACCGGGATTTCTGTTAAGCATTGCGATTGCTTTTGTCGCAAGATTCATTGAAGGAATGCTTCCGATTCATTTGATTGGGGCTTCTGTCATTGCGCTGTTTATTGGAATGGCTCTTCATTTTGTCACGAAGAAACAGGCTGTTCTGAAATCAGGGATCCAATTTACATCCAAGAAAGTATTAAAATTTGCCATTATTCTATTGGGGGCATCCTTAAATGCGATGATCATCCTCAAAGTTGGACAGATGTCACTTACAGTAATGGTGTTCACCCTTTTGACATGTTTTGGTGGCGGGTATTTTATCGGAAAAGCTTTAGGACTAAATTGGAAGCTTTCCAATTTGATCAGTGCCGGAACAGGAATCTGCGGAGGAAGCGCAATAGCTGCTATCTCACCGGTCATTGAAGCTGAAGACAGTGATATTGCGTATGCCATGAGTGCTACCTTTTTGTTTGATATGGCTATGATTGTTCTGTTCCCTATCATGGGACAGGCACTAGGACTGAGTGACATGGCTTATGGATTGTGGGCAGGAACTGCTGTGAATGATACTTCCAGTGTAGTAGCTGCCGGTTATGCCTTCTCAGAGGCTGCCGGTGATTTTGCGACTATGGTGAAGCTGACAAGAACACTGTCCATTATTCCAACCGTTATTGCTTTTGCTTTCATCAATATTCATGTGAAGAAAAAAGAAGCCACTCAAGAAGAAGCTTCTCATATGAAGGCTCATTTCTCCATCAAGAAAATCTTTCCATGGTTTATTGTTTTCTTTTTGATCATGGCAGGAATCAATACGATGGGATTAATTCCTCCAACAGTATCTTCCATGATGAAAGAATGTTCGAAGTTCTTGATGGTTGCGGCATTGGCTGCGATTGGACTGAATACTAATTTCTTTGAAATGAAAAAATCAGGTATTCAGCCAATGATCCATGGATTCATTATTTCCGCATTAGTGGTCATTGTTGCTATCGCTGTAGAATATTTCATGGGAATTGTCTAACACTGTAAAACAACAGTGTTTTTTCTTTTTTTTTCGCGTTATAATAGAATTGGTGATCAAAAATGGCAGGTTTAGGAACCATTTTCAATGTGAGCGCGATCCTTATCGGGGGATTATTTGGAAAATGTTTTGGGAAATTCTTTAGTGAACATATGCAAGATTCACTCTCAAAAGCTTGTGGACTCAGTGTTTTATTCATTGGCATTGCAGGTGCTATCAGCGGTATGATGCATCTTGAAGGAAATAGTCTTATCAGTGGGCAATCCCTGATGATCGTATTATGTCTGACAGTGGGCGCTTTGATAGGTGAATTTTTAGATTTGGATAAAAGGATCAATACGTTTGGAGAATGGCTTAAAATGAAAAGTGGACATTCCAAAGAAAAACGTTTTGTGGAAGGATTTGTGACAGCTTCATTAACAGTCAGTATTGGTGCTATGGCCATTGTTGGATCTATTCAGGATGGCCTCTTTCATGATCCTTCAATTCTGATCACAAAGTCGGTATTGGATCTCATCATTGTGATGGTGCTGACGTCTTCACTGGGAATAGGATGTGCCTTCTCATGCATTCCTGTGGCACTCTTTCAGGGAGGCATGACCCTGTTGGCCCTTCAGTTGAAGATGTTTCTTACCGATACCGCATTAACAAATCTTTCACTGATTGGATCAATTCTCATTTTCTGTGTCGGCATTAATCTGATCTGGGAAAATAAGATAAGAGTTGCTAACTTACTTCCGGCATTATTGATAGCGATCCTATTTGCTTTTATATAAGTTATGTTGAAAAATTGTATAAAAAAAGAAATCGGTTTTGTCGCAAAGAAAAAAGATAAACTCTTCTATATCCAAGTAAGTGACAATATTTCAGATGAAGAAACCTTCTTACGTGAGGTGTCATTACTTTTAGATATCCGAGAAGCCTATCCAAAAATATTGATTGCAAGAACTCGTCATGAAACATATCAATATGTCCAAATTATTGATATTTGTCGCTGGTTAATGGAATAGGTAAAATGAAAAGCAAACACAACACGAGTGTTTGCTTTTTGAGGTCGATTACCAGCTTCCGCCACCGCCTCCACCGAAGCCTCCTCCGGAGAAGCCACCGCCACCTCCTGATGAGAATCCACCGCTACCTGACTTAGGAGGGGTGATAGAAGAAGGAAGCGTAGAATTCAAGGTATGCATTGTTGAATTGAAATAATGCATCCACATGATGGTGGAGAATACATCTCCATTAGCTCCGACATACCAATCCGGTGACTGAATATTGATTGATTCAAATTTCTTGGACCAGGTATCACTGATTCCTAAGACATACGCATAAGGAAGGATACTGTAGAAATAGGAAGGATCATCATGCACCAGCATTTCCAAACGATCTTTTTCTGCTTCCAGAATAAACTTTTTCAATCCTAAGATCTGACCGAGCCATTTATTACCGACAGCCGTTCTCTTTCCACTGGTTGCAATCATAAAGATCATACAGATTGTATAAACCAATGCAACTACATAAGAAATCAGATTGTTTCTTAAGTAAACAAAAGCAATGAAAAATGGTACCAAATGACAAATGCAAGCCAAAATCATCATCATGATTTTCTTTCCTGTAGAATAGGCATGTTTCTGTCGAGCAATGAATATCCAAATCAGAGTGCTAATACTTAACAGTGGCCAAATAATCAAGAATGGGAAAATGGCAACTTCAGCCATACCCACTACTTGATAATAGGCTGCAAAGGCCAATCCTGCAGCACAGAATCCACTGAAGATCATCAGCAAGATCTGTACAGCCAAGGAAGCACCACTGAATACACGATTTTTCTTTAAATGAAAGTGATTGGAAATCATTTCCTTCGTATTTTGAATCTGATCTCCAAAATGACGATCTTTCAATTGTTTTAGTGTCACTTCATCACCGCTTGTAAACAAAGAAAGAAAGAAGGATTTTTCATAACCTGTCAAAGAATCATCGATTTCTTTGACTTTGATGAGTTTCATCTGATCACTGTCTTTATGATCAACGATCTTCAGATATCCTTTATTCGCAAATTCAATAATGAGCGATATAACATCTTCGTTATTCACAACACCATCAATCACATAGCCAACACCGGCACTGCCTAATCCTCTAGGTGCTTCAAATTCAACGGTCACTACTGGAGCTGTTCTTTTCCCAAATTTCAAATAAAGGATGAATGAAACAAGAAGCAAAACACCACTGAGCATGTAGATGGCCCATGAATAATCCGCAATTGGTTGAAACTCAAAATAATTCTTTCCAAGAGGAAGATAAACCGTAAGATTATCATAATTGGATAAAGGATTTAAAATCGTTCCGGAAATTGTATTTCCACTTTTTGAATAGATGGTATCTGTTTCACCATAAAACTTGAGTGCATCTTCATTGAAACTTTTTGGCATTTCAATCGTGAAGTGGATCTTTTCAATCGTACAGTCAAATCCTCCAATGAGATTGAAATAGAAATAATCCTGATCGATCATTAGATCACGCATCTGCATCTTGTAAGAGAGGTG
>CAMEUL010000103.1 GCA_945938205.1 uncultured Traorella sp.
TTCCTGATTAACACATTCCACAAAGATTTCATACATTCTTTTGGGAGAAGATCCTGTCGCCAATGTTATCACGGCTTTTGGATTTTTTTTGATGGTTTCAATGAGCATAGCTGCTCCCTTTTGCGACATCTCTTCATAATTCATACAGTTAACAAGATTCATATAGTATCCTCTACTTTCTCAACAAATATCCAGCAATATTCATGCCAATTTGTGTCGAAAAAAACCCTTAAAAGGGTTTATTGATTTCTTTGAGATACTCCTGTCATATAATCAATATCGATACCTGGCTGTACATTAAAGACATAGACATTGAACTGTATGCCCCATCCATGATCTTCCACAGAATAGGCTTCCATCAAGACACCGCGAGCCACCAGTTCGTTTCCCTGAAAAATAGGGGTCACACGATAAAGTACATGATTTCCGGTTTCTTTGATATAATCAGCCACTTCATTTTCAAATGGCAGCATCCCTTCCACATTCATATAGCGGGTGCCGGTAATCAGATTTTTTTCATTCGCATTCTCACCGGATAACTGAAAAGCAATCAGATGACAGCGATTGTAAAGATAACGATCTTGAATGAGATCATCATATCGGGCAGTTTGCCATCCGCTAGGCTTGATCTGTCCGATGGATTCTCTTTTATCTGTCGGCATGGTGTCTATTGATAGATTGGCAACAGCCCCCTGACATCTTCCTAAGACATCTAAAGGTGCGTAATATTCAAATGATTCTGTTGAGAAATCTTCTTTTTCAAAAAAAGGTTCATTCAGATTAATTTCAAGATAAGGTTTTCCCTGATAAGTAGGCAGTTCTTCCAAAAGTTCTTCTTTTGAAAGCAATAGTGGCTCATTGGATGGCTGAGTGAAATAGGATTCAATGCCATAAAGCAATAATGCCAATAAAGCTACAAATATTAAGGAAGTTATTTTTTTGTTCTTCATATTCTTAAAAAAACCATCATTGCGATGGTTATTGATTGTTTTTCTTTTCATGAAGTGTTTCATCGATTTCAATGGCAATTTCCTGATGGCTTTCACGATATTCTTCAATCAGATTTTCGTATTCTTCCATCAGATCCTTGAATTCACCAAAATCTTCATCTTTCAACTTTGTCGTTTCCATAAACTTCCTGAACCTTTTTGATAATAGCAGTACTATCTAATTCATATTTCTTAAACAATTCATTTGGTTTTCCACTTTCGGCAAATGTATCTTGCACACCCATCATGGTAACTGATGTCGGATAATTTTTGATCAAACATTCTGCAATGGCACTGCCGAGTCCGCCAATAACGGAATGTTCTTCTACGGTAATGATGTGCTTGTGTTTTTTAGCCAGTTCTACAACGCCTTCTTCATCCAATGGCTTGATGGTATGCACATTGACCAGTGTTGGATCAATGCCTTCTTTTCTCAATTCATCACAAGCCAGTTTCGCTTCATTGACTTCAAGTCCGCTGGCAAAGATCAAAATGTCTTTTCCTTCATGGATCACATCCACTTTTCCAGGAACAAATTTATAATTTTCATCATGTACCTGTTCTGTGGCTAGACGGCTCATGCGCACATAGACAGGTCCTTCCATCTTCACAACTTCAGGGATCATCTGTTCAGCTTCTACAGCATCTGCCGGCTGAAGTACACGCATATTTGGAATCACACGCATTAAGGCGATATCTTCAATACACTGATGACTGGCGCCATCTTCTCCCACGCTGATTCCTGCATGCGAGGCACAGATCTTCACATTGAGTGCAGGATATGCGATGCTATTGCGAATCTGTTCATAAGCACGTCCTGCCGCAAACATAGCAAAACTGCTGGCAAAGGCAATCTTACCACTGGCAGCTAGTCCTGCTGCTACGCTCATCATATTTCCTTCCGCAATCCCCATATTGAAGAAAATGTCTGGATTGACTTTCTTGACACTACCGGATTTGGTACTTCCTGAAAGGTCTGCATCCAATACCACAATATTCGGATTGGTTCTTACACATTCCATGAGTGCTTTTCCATAAGCTTCTCGAGTTGCAATCTTCGCCATCTTACTCACCTCCGAGTTCTTTCAGTGCCGCTTCACACTGTTCAGGTGTTGGCGCCACTCCATGCCAGTTGGCATTGTTTTCCATAAAGGAAACACCTTTTCCTTTAATGGTATGAGCAAAAATCAAGGTTGGTTTTCCTTTGACATTTTTTGCTTCTTCAAAAGCATTGGCAATTTCATCATAGTTGTGACCATCAATTTCGATCACATGCCAACCGAATGCTTGAAACTTTTCATCCAATGGTGCAGGATCCATGACATCATGAACACTTCCATCAATCTGCAGTTCATTGTAATCCAAGACAGCACACAGGTTGTCCAGCTTGTAGTGAGCTGCTGCCATAGCTGCTTCCCACACCTGTCCTTCCTGGCTTTCTCCATCTCCCATTAGAGCATAAATGCGATGATCATTTTTGTCTAATTTATTGGCAATTGCCATTCCGACAGCTGCAGAGATTCCCTGTCCTAAAGAACCGGTGGACATATCCACACCTGCTACATAGTTCATATTTGGATGTCCCTGAAGATTGGAATCAATCATTCGAAAACTCAAAAGATCTTCCTCCAGCAATCCTTTTTCTTTTAATACGGCATATAATAGTGGAGATGCATGTCCTTTACTTAAAACAAAACGGTCACGATCCAAACTGTTTACATTGTCTGAATGGATATCCATTACATTAAAATAAAGGGTCGTAAGGATATCTGCACTGGAGAGGGATCCTCCAGGATGTCCGCTCTTGGCATTCGTCACCATTTTAATAATATTTTTACGGATATTTGTTGCATGTTGCATCAATTCTTCTTTTGTGTACATACGTTCCTCCTTGGCTTTTCTATTATACTTGATTCTTTTCATAAATGATAGTGAAATCATTAATTTTATGTGAGTATTTTACCTTTTTTCACTTTTGAATTTGACAAGAAAAAAACAAAAGTAATTTCTTTTGCTTCTTATTCTTCATAAGGACGTACACGTAATGTAACACCCAAATCATCACAGATTTTCTGACATTTTGAAATCTTTTCTTCACCCAGAATAGATACAACGCTTAAGACTACTGAAGGTACAACTTCTTTGCATGACTTGGCAAACTCCAACATCGCATCATAAGAGACAATGCCAAATTTAGAACGTGTCAGATCCAAATATTCCTGTTTGTCAGGTGCATTCAACGAAATTGACACAATATCCACACAACCTCTGAGTTGACCACTGACATCTTTTTTATGAATCAGATTGGCTAATCCATTGGTATTGATGCGAATCTTAAGATCACTTCTTTTCTTTTTTAGTTCACGGGCAATCTTCTCCACATCATCCACTCTTTCTAAAGGTTCTCCAAAACCACAGAAAACCACTTCTTCAAAATCAGTGAGATCATATTTTTCAAATTCAGCCAATACTTCTTCCACATTCGGTTCCTTAGAAAGCCATAAAGTATTGGATTCTTCCATCACCTTGGTCTGACGTAAACAAAACGTACAAGCACAAGGACAACGATTGGTCAAATTCACATAAACATGCAAACCTTTTTTATTATCCACATGCGCAATATCAATATATCCGTTTCCATTCAGTGTATATAAGATCATTTTTCATCCCTCCCAAGTTCCCATAAGTATTCTTCAAAGCATAAGCCATAATGATGCGGCGTCTGTGTTTTTTCACAATATTCGATGCATTTGGATGCGAAAGAAGTTGCCTTCATCACACTCTCATAAAAACTATGTCCTCGCATGAGACTGCCGGCAATCACAGCTGCAATTACATCACCCGTACCACATCGATCTTCACCCATTCGATCCACTAGGATCATCTTTTCTTCACCTTCACTGTAAACATAATTTAAGATTTGATGTTCATCATAGGCAATCCCGGTTACAACGATATGTTTGGGTCCCTTCTTCGAAAGTGTTTCACACATTTCTTTCAGTTCCTTAGAAGTTGGTACATGATCCGGATAAGGTAAGTTTAACAGAGTCACCAGTTCTGTCAAATTCGGTGTCAGATAATCTGCCACACAAACCAGTTCTTTCATTTTCTCACACATTTCTGGCGTATAGGTTGCATATAGTTTTCCATGGTCTCCCATGACCGGATCCACTAATACCCAATTCTTTTCATTTTTAAATGTATGAGCAAAATCTAGAACAATCTCCACCTGTTCTTTGGATCCCAAAAAACCAGTCGCCATCGCATCAAATTCCAGCTTAAGATCTTTATATGTTTGAATATAATCCTTCATTTTAGAAGTATAATCATCAAAATAATAGATTGGAAACTGCGTATGCGTAGACAGGATCGCTGTTGGAACAGGAACTGTCTGTATCTTCATGGCATTGATGATTGGTGCCATCACTGTCACAGAGCATCGTCCAAATCCTGTAATATCATTGATAAGTGCAATTCTTTTTTGACGTTCCATAATTCTCCTTAAACATTTATATTTTAGCACAACATGACTCATTTAGAAAACACTTCTACTGAAAAGAGCCTTCCTTATTTGAAGACTCAAATCGTACAAATCGAGAATTATTCGCGCATTATGACTATGAATGGTATCTCCATCAGCAAAAAAATCACGAAGCAACAAAAAAACTACGCATTTTAAATAAATCTTCCTTTAGATTCTCTTTATCTCTGCGTAGCATGTTTTTCATAACGCAACCCGTATTACATCATGACTAAAGGATCTTTTCATTCACCTCAAGTTGTAACGAGTGACCGCTACAAAAAGCATTATCATTACTACAATCTTTCTTTCTCTTAAAATCCTTTTCCATTGAAAATAATTATATCTATATCTGATAATCAGCAATATACCATATAATTATCTCATAACATTATTTTTCATGTAACCAACATGGATTCCTCTATCTTCCCAACCTTTTCTTTAACTTTAATACTTAATCCCAACAACTAGGTGGGCAATCAAAGCATGGCATCACAATGGCATCATCTGCATCAACACAGACCCATTCACATTCTCCCTTTTCATTTAATTGATAAAAACAAACTTTTTCAGGTTCGTTATTTTCATCATTGGCTTTTAATCCTGTCGATGAAGTAATCAAAAGTGCCCCAACTGCCAGTAATGAAATCATTAATTTCTTCATGATCTATCTCCTTTCTATGCATTTCTTTCATTATACAAGACATTTTCTTACTTTCTTTTTTCGTTCCTATTTTTCTTGTTTTTCGTTTTAATTTTTTAAAAGATTTAAAAAAAGAACAAAACATCTGTATGGCAATATTATCTTATTTTTTCAATAATATAATATTTTTTAAGAACAATGTAAATCACTTATACTAAATATTGGTGATAGTATGCATACAAAGTTAGGCAGATACATTTATGATGAATGCAAAAGGAAAGATATAACTGTGAAAGAATTATCTGAAAAAAGCTATCTTTCTGAAGACTATATCAATAAAATTAAAAGAGGTTCGGTCAATGCGCCTTCCATTGATACACTTGAAAGATTAGCTCAAGGTTTTGGAATGTCTCTAAAATGTTTTCTTGAGGAAACTGGTATGATAGATTCTACATATGCCTATGCTTTAGACAGAAAACAATCGATTGATTTTATCAATCAGATCAAGCCATTTTCACAAAATGTTGGAATTGATCTATCTGTCTTAAATGAGGAAGAAATAATAGAATTAGCAAATTATATAATGAACACCATTAAAATGATTTATTACAAATACGAAAAATAGATTACAAAAGAGGCTGTAACGAAATAGAAAAATTTCGAAGATGAAATTCATTCTATAG
>CAMEUL010000104.1 GCA_945938205.1 uncultured Traorella sp.
GATACTATCTTCAAATTGGGACTTGGTAAAATGAACAAAGAAATTGTTCATTTGGTAGGACGATTGAAATACCGTTATTCTTACGGACAGAATGCTCTTCAGCATTCAACAGAAGTGGCACATCTTGCAGGTGTGATGGCAGCAGAACTGGGCTTGAATCAAAATTTAGCAAAACGTGCAGGACTTCTGCATGATATTGGAAAGGCTCTGGACACAGAAACTGAAGGTAGCCATGTGGAATTAGGCTATAAGTTCTGTAAGAAGCATGGTGAAAACGAAATCGTGCTGAATTCCATCCAATCTCATCATGGTGAAGTAGAGCCAACTAGCATGATAGCAGTTCTGGTACAGGCAGCAGATACCTTAAGTGCTGCACGTCCTGGAGCACGTTATGAAGCAATGCAAAATTACATCAATCGTTTGGAAGAACTTGAAAAGATCACAAAATCCTTTGAGGGCGTGGATACAAGTTATGCCATTCAAGCTGGACGTGAAATTCGTGTTCTGGTTCATCCGGACAAAGTGGATGATCTTGCATGCACGAAGATTGCCCGTGGCATTCGTGAACGAATTGAAAATGAATTGACATATCCAGGTCAGATCAAAGTTACGGTCATCCGAGAATTAAGAACCTGTGAATTGGCTAAATAATGAAAGTATTATTTATTGGTGATGTAGTCGGATCTGTAGGAAGAAGAATGGTTTTCGAAAATCTCCCACGGATCAAAGATGAAGAAAAAGTAGATCTTGTCATCTGCAATGCAGAAAATGCTGCACATGGCAAAGGAATCACGAAAAAAATCTATCATCAGCTGATTCAAGCAGGTGTAGATGTTCTTACCATGGGAAATCATACTTTCTCCAAAAAGAATCTGGAAGAGGTCATTGATGAACTCGATCGGATGGTACGCCCGGCCAACATGAGTCCAACCGAATATGGGAAACATACCCTTGTAATCGATGTTGATGGAAAGAAAGTAGCTGTCAGCAATTTGATTGGAGAAGTATTCATGATCAACGTAACAGAATCCTGTTTTCAGGCAATGGATCGGATCTTGTCTGAAACAAAAGCAGATATTCATATCGTGGATCTTCATGCGGAAGCGACAAGTGAGAAGATTGCTTTTACATTTGAATATGCTGATCGTTGCTCTCTTATCGTTGGAACACATACTCATGTGCAGACAGCCGATGAAAGAATCGTGAACGATCACTGTGCAGCTATCAGTGATGTTGGTATGTGCGGAGCTGTTCATTCTGTCATTGGACGAGATGTGGATGAAGTGCTGAGTCGTTTCAAATATGGAGCACAGACGCGCTTTACTGTTGCGGAAGGTAAGGGAATTTTCTGTGGAATATTATGTGAAATTGATGATAATGGAAAAGCAGTATCTATCAAAAGAATTCAAATCAAGGAGTCGGAATGACTCCTTTTACATACCCACATTTTTGTATTTTATACAATTTTCTTATTTGCTATTGAACAAGTTTTTTGGTTTATGTTATAATGTTAAGGTCAAAAGGAGGTTTACTTCATGCCAGTTACTATTAATAAAGACACTTGCATTGGATGTGGTGCTTGTACAGGAGTTTGCCCAGTAGGTGCATTATCTATGGACGGAGATAAGTCAGTTTGTGATGAATCAGTTTGCATTGACTGTGGAGCTTGTGTTGCTACTTGCCCAGTAGAAGCAATTTCACAATAAACCAAGCAGTAGCTTGGTTTTTTCTTGGTGATTGAGATGAAGGAGAAACATGTATGATGAAAGAAAACTGGAATATGCCTAGTCTTGATAAGGCAAAACAGAGAAGTAAAAATCAGGCAGTGATTGAAAAATCACTCTTTAATATACCCTTTGAAGTAGAAAATCTAGGAGTAGGTCGCAAGTATTATCTGAGAACTTATGGTTGTCAGGCCAATGAACGTGATGGAGAAACGATTGCGGGCATTCTTGAAGCGATGCATTTTACTCCAGCTGAGAATGTGGAGGAAGCAGATCTGATTCTTCTGAACACATGTGCTATTCGAAAAAATGCAGAGGATAAAGTGTTAGGTGAGCTGGGATCCTTGAAACGCTTGCGTAAGACTAACCCCGACATTCTTTTTGGAATGTGTGGATGTATGGCGCAGGAAGAAGATGTCATTCAGACTTTGCTTGAAAAATATCCTCATGTGGATCTAGTATTTGGTACCCATAATATTCATCGTTTGCCGGTACTTTTATATCAGGCAATGATGTCAAAAGAAAAAACGATTGAAGTATTCTCTAAAGAAGGAGAAGTCATTGAAAATTTACCTGTAAAACGTTTTGGAACTCATAAAGCATGGGTCAATATCATGTATGGCTGTGATAAGTTCTGTACTTATTGCATTGTACCTTATACACGAGGAAAAGAAAGAAGCCGTCAGGTGGAAGACATTCTGGATGAAATACATACTTTGATCGATACAGGATTCAAAGAAGTGACACTTCTGGGACAAAATGTCAATTCCTATGGAAAAGATCTGCATCTTGAGGGAGGATTTGCTTATCTGTTAGAAGAAGTTGCAAAGACGGGAATTGAAAGAATCCGTTTTGTGACTTCACATCCTTGGAATTTCAGTGATGAAATGATCCAGGTGATTGCGAAATATGACAATATCATGCCATTTATTCATTTGCCTGTACAATCGGGTAATGATGAAATACTGAAAATCATGGGAAGAAGATATACTTCTAAAGACTATTTAACTCTATTCCATAAGTTGAAAGATCAAGTAAAAGATGCTGCCTTCTCAACAGATATCATTGTAGGTTTTCCAAATGAGACTAGAGAACAATTTGAAGATACTTTAAAACTAGTCGATGAATGCCAGTTTGATAATTCCTTTACTTTTATCTATTCTCCACGTGTAGGAACACCTGCCGCTAAAATGGAAGATAATGTTTCTATGGAAGAAAAAGAAAGCCGTTTACAGGAACTAATGGAACACACCAATCATTGGGCAAGAGTGAAAAATGAAGCTTATGAAGGAAAAGTGGTGGAGGTTTTAGTGGATGGTATCAGCAAGAAAAATGAAAATGTATGGTGTGGCTATACCAAAACAAATAAGCTTGTGAATTTTATCGGAGAAAATATTCATGTTGGTGATCTTGTCAATGTGAAAATCACAGCTGCCAAGAGTTGGAGCCTAGATGGAGAAGCAATAAAGTGATGTAATCACTTTTTTGTTTTTTTTGAATGAGCGTGGTATAATAACACAAAAGAACCTTGAAATATAATAGAAGGAGGAATTTATGGATCAAATAAGAATCTGTGCATTGGGAGGACTCGATGAAAACGGAAAAAATATGATCATGATTGAAGTGAATCAGGAAATCATTCTGATTGAAGCTGGAATCAAGTTTCCAGACTCAGATCAGTTAGGTATTGAATTTATTATTCCTGATTTCAGCTATCTTTTGGAAAATAAAGATCGTGTGAAAGGTGTATTCATCACACACGGACATGATGATGTATCAAGAGCGCTGCCATATCTCTTAAAACAGGTCAATGTACCTGTTTACACAGGTGCCATGAGTGCCAATGTGTTACGTGACCTGTTAAAAAAAGAAGGTGTCAGCAATTTTAAGATCAATAAGGTAAAGCGAACTGATAAACTGAAGGTTGGAAATATAAAAGTTAGAACTTTTGCGATGAGTCATGCTTATCCTGATAATTTTGGAATCGCCATTCATACCGATCAGGGATATATCGTATATACAGGAGAATTCATTATCGATTATGATATGCGTGCGCCTGAATATATCTTTGATATCAATGAATTGAGTGAGATTGGAAAAGAAGGCGTGCTGTGTCTTTTGAATGAATCTGTGGGAGCAGAAAAAGAAGGGCATACCTCACCATTTCATCGTATTTCACCATTGCTTGAACCAATTTTTGAAACAAGTGAACATCGTATTCTTATTAGTTGTTATTCACAATCTTTATTTAGAATGCGTGAGATTTTGGATCTTGCCATCCGTTTCAAGAAAAAGGTTTATTTTCATGGAGATGAAGCTACTTATTTCTTAAAGCACATGGAAGATTTGCATTACTATAAGTTTCCAAAAGAGCTGATCGTAAATGACCGTAATTATGATGATCAGAACGATGACATCATTGTTTTGATTACGGAAAGAGGAAAGAGCCTTTTCAGAAAACTTCAGAAAATTGCGATGCATGAAGATGATAAGGTTCATTTCAGAACCAGTGATACAATTGTTATTGCTTCTCCGGTAGTAAGTGGAACTGAAATTGAAGCTAACAGTATGGAAAATGAAATTTACAAAGAAGGCGGTCAGATTTATTCCTTAAATTCGAAGAAAATTTATTCCATGCACCCAAGCAGCGAGGATCTGAAAATGATGCTGTATCTTTTCAAGCCACGTTATTATGTACCGGTAAAGGGAGAATATCGTCATCTGATTACCAATGCTCATTTGGCTTTTAATATGGGATACCGTCCGGATCAGATCGTTATCTTGGACAATGGTCAGTTTGCGACATTTGAAAACAAAGTGCTGAAGAGTGTTGCGGATCATATTGAACTGGAAGAAACTTTGATCGATGGTAAAGAAAACTGGGATGTGACCGGCGTTGTTTTAAAAGATCGTGAGATTCTTTCCAACGAAGGCGGTATGGTCATTGGTGTCAGTGTAGACTTTAAAACAAAAAAGATCATCGGAGGTGTAGATGTTCAAACTCGAGGACTGATTTACCTAAAGGATGCGGAATACATCGTGAAGGAAGTTATGAAGATAACAGAGGATACCATCAATGAAAATGTTGCGAATAAAACTTATGAGAACATCGAAACACGTATGGATGTCAAAGATAAAGTTACACGTTATTTATTAAAAGAAACAGGAAAGAGGCCAATGGTATTACCGGTGATTATTGAAATCAATCAGCAGTAGGGGGATTTGAATGGCAAAGCAGAAAAACAGCAAAAAAAATACGAAGAAACAAATGGATCAGGAAATCTTGGCAATGATTTATGCATTGCTGCTGATCTTTTTATCTCTGATTGGCATTCTTGAACTGGGCCCTGTAGGAATTGCTTTAAGCCGTTTGATGTTGTTTTTGGTTGGTTATCTTGAAAATGTAGTGTTTGGACTGATCATTATCATAAGTTCTCTTTCTTTATTCAAGAAAGATTTGACGAAATTAAAAACACGTTATGCATTCGGTATTGTTTGTTTCTTTTTTGCATGGCTGATTTTAGTTGCTGCTCCTGACAATAAGGAGTTAGTAGGAATCGATGTCATTCGAAATTTTCTTGAAAACACAAAGGCCATTTTCAATGATACCTTGATTGTTTCTATTGGGAATGGAGGATTATTGGGAGCTCTGCTTGATGGCCTTTTCAGTCGCTTGTTTGATGCAGCAGGCACTCGAATTATGGTAGTCATGTTTATAATACTGGGAATTGCCATGTATTATGATCTGATTCAAAATCTTTTTGGCATTACAAGCAAAAAAGCAAAAGATGTGAAAGAGAAAAGAACAATCAAGAAGAAAGAAGAAAAACAGTTCAAAGATTTCTTTACAGAAGAAGTGGAAGAATACGAAGAACCGCTTTCTTTTGAATCAAATCAGGCAAAATTTGATTTTGATCAATTAAAACCGGATAAAGTTGAAGAAGAAGATAGAATTCTTGTCAAAGATCCTTTAGATATGACTGTGATGCCATCCAGCGAAATAAAGCAGGAAAAAGAGGAAGATAAGGATCTTCAGATCGAAACTTCATTTTTGGTTGACTATACGAAATATAAATTGCC
>CAMEUL010000105.1 GCA_945938205.1 uncultured Traorella sp.
CCATAAAAAATACGATGGCCATCTTTTTCATTTTTCATACAACGAGCCATTAGCGGTGATTGAGTCGCATGGAAACCGGAAACGGCTCCACAAGCAATTGAAATAAACAGATAAGGGAAAATAGATTTTCCATCCACATGTGGATTTGTAAACTGAAATTCAGGAATCTGTGTGAATGAGCCATTTAAGATCATTCCCCCAATAATACCGATAGCCATTACAAATAGAGAGATACCAAAGATCGGATAAATTCGAGCGATTATCTTGTCAATCGGTAAAAGAGTCGCCAAGAGATAATAGATCAAGATCACAACGATCCAGATCCAGCGATTCATTCCTGTCAAAGAGGCCAAAAGATCTGCCGGCGAAGATACAAACACTACACCGACCAAAAGCAACAGCAGCAGTGAAAACACCAGCATGAAACGAAAAGCCTGTTTTCCCAGATTTTCTTTCACAAGTTCACTAACACTAGCGCCATTGGATCTTTCTGACATCATACCAATCATAAAATCATGAACAGCTCCGCCAAACACACATCCCAAAGCAATCCATAAGAAAGCACTAGGCCCCCACATGGCTCCTGCAATAGCCCCAAAGATAGGTCCTGTTCCTGCAATATTCAAAAATTGAATTAAAAAGGCTTTCCATGTAGGCAATTCAACATAATCCACACCATCCGCCAATTTTACTGCAGGCGTTTCATGATTTGGATCCGAACCAAAAATACGGTCTGCAATCTTGCCATATATGAAATAACCAAATATAAGAACAAGTGCAGCCATTAGAAATGTTATCATAAGCATTCCTCCTTGATTTGATGATAGCACTCACCATAATCGAAATTTGACGAATGCAAGAACACTCTATTTTTATTCTGATGTATTATTTCCCTGGAAATATAAAACTTTACGATCAATTACCACAGACAAAAGAAAAGTCGCTTTCGCGACTTTATCTTACAATGCTTCCGTTAGGCAAATCACAAAGGGCCAGTGCCAATTCTTCATCATTTGGCGTTTCTCCAACTAAGATCATTCCTTGGCTTTCAACACCGCGAAGTTTTGCTGGTTTGAGATTTGTCACAACAATGACTTTCTTGCCTTTCATATCTTCAGGTGTAAAGTGTGTGGCAATACCGCTCACGATCTGACGGACATCTCCGTGTCCTACATCGATCTGTGAAACCAAAAGCTTATCAGCCTTTGGATGCTTTTCACAGGACAGAACTTCTCCCACCTTGAGTTCAATTTTCGAGAAATCATCAAACGTGATTTCTTCTTTCTTTTCTTCAGGTTTTTCTTCTTTTACAGGTTTGTTCTGTGCAGATAATTCTTTTTCAATTCTTTCCATCATTTCTTTTTCATCAATACGAGCAAAAAGATTTTCTGGATTTTCCACAACTTTTTCAGTATTCAGATGTCCAAAGCTTTCAAGACTGTCCAAACTTCTTTCTGATGTATTCAACTGATCCAGGATCTTTTCTGCTGTTTCAGGAATGAATGACTGCAAGAGCACAGCTGCAAAACGAATGCCTTCCAAAAGGTTATACATTACAGTAGCTAGACGATCCTGTTTGCTTTCATCTTTTGCCAGTACCCAAGGTGCTGTTTCATCAATGTATTTGTTGCAGCGCTTGAGAAGTGTAAAGATTTCTTCCACAGCTTCTCCAACACGAACCTGATCCATCTTTTCTTCAACTTTTTTAGGAGTCGCCAGTGCCAGAGAAATCAGTTCTTCATCCACGGCTTCTCTGCAACCCGGATTTTCAACCTTTCCATTAAAGTATTTATTGCTCATGGAAATTGAACGTTTCACCAGATTTCCCAAAACATTGGCTAAATCAGAATTGCATCTTTCGATCAACAGTTCCCATGTAATGGAACCATCCTGCGCAAATGGCATTTCGTGCAAACAGAAATAACGCACGGCATCAACACCAAAGAATTTCACCAGATCTTCCGCATAAATCACATTTCCTTTTGATTTGCTCATCTTGCCATCACCGATCAACAACCATGGATGTCCAAATACTTTCTTTGGGAGAGGCACATCTAAAGCCATAAGCATGATTGGCCAGTAAATGGTATGGAAACGAACAATGTCTTTTCCAATAATATGAATATCTGCAGGCCAGTATTTTTTATATTTTTCTCCATGATTTCCATCTACGTCATAGCCAAGTCCGGTAATGTAGTTACTTAAAGCATCGATCCACACGTAGACAACATGTTTTGGATCAAAATCTACAGGAATTCCCCATGTGAAAGAAGTACGGGATACACAAAGATCCTGTAATCCGGCTGAATAAAATCAGGATGTTCATTGTAGTATTCCACCAGTCGGTCAGCATACTTGCTCAAGCGGAAGAAATAGGCTTCTTCCTGAGCCTTATGAACAGGTCCACCACAATCCGGACACTTTCCATCCACCAACTGTGATTCTGTCCAGAAAGATTCACAAGGTGTACAATACAGACCCTCGTAACTGGATTTATAAATATCTCCCTGGTCATACAGTTTCTTGAAGATTTTCTTTACTTGTTTTTCATGATCCTCATCTGTTGTACGAATGAATTTGTCATAACTTGTATTCATGAGATCCCAGTTGGCTTTAATTTTGCCTGCAACCTCATCCACAAATTCTTTCGGTGTGATTCCTCTTGCTTTTGCTTTTTCTTCAATTTTTTGTCCATGCTCATCGGTTCCTGTCTGAAAAAATACATCATAACCCTGAGCTCTTTTGTAACGGGCAATCGCATCACTTAATACAATTTCATAAGTATTTCCAATATGAGGTCTACCGGATGTATAAGCAATGGCTGTCGTAATGTAATACGGTTTTTTCTCACAATTCTTGCACATATGTTTTTCCTCCAATAAAATAAAAGATTTCGCCAAAGGACGAAATCTCGTGGTACCACCTTTATTCGTGCAACATGCACCTTAAACACTTAACGCGTGCAACGTCTTTTTCTAACGATTCGAAAAAGCGGTTCAGAAACCATCTTCATCTGATCCCTCATGCAGATTTCCACCCTTCTCTGCTCTCTATCTTTTAAAATCAGACTACTCTTTTCGTCATAACCTTTGTATTTATTATAGGGGATATTTCACTATTGTTCAACTCTTTTTAAATGATCGATCAAAATTCTGATCAGCTTTTCATATTTCATGGAAGCTTTTGAATCACCAATCTGAATCATCAGTCCATTATCACCATACGTATCCGATCCACAGCTGACATAACAGTTTTTGTGACGGACAACTTCCAGATAACGTTTCACGTCCTGTTCTTCATGATAGCTGGAGAAAACTTCTAATCCATCAATTCCCTGATCCATCATTCTCTCAAGCAGTTCCACATCATCTCCACATACACGTTTTGGATATGCCAAGACTGCCTTACCACCTGTTTTGTGAATCAGATCAAGAACATCCTCAAGCTTTAAAACACTCTTCTTGATATAACATGATTTCCCCGGTGCAAATAAATCCATATATAAATGACGATATCCTGCACCCTTTTCCTCTTTATAAGGTTTCAGGAAATGAAGATTTTCGAACAATGGATTTTCCAGCACTTCCTGAACGATCATCTCTCCTGTCACAATACCGTTTGAATTTAGATTGATCATCTTATGGGTATTCAGTTCAATGCCACTCGCTTCTTTAAATTTTTCGATACGATTAAGCGAAGCTTCACGCTGTGTTTTGATATATTCATTTCCCAGCTGTACATAAACAGGATCCTTATAATTGATTCCATACCCCAAGATCGTACATGGATATCCTTCATATTCACATTCCATTTCAATTCCGGAAATATAGGAAATTCCATAAGGCTTGCTTAATACTTCAGCTTCATAATTTGCTTTCACACTGTACAGATCCGTGATACTTACCACTTCAACACCCAGTTTTTTTGCTTTCTGAAAGATTTCTTCAACAGAATCCATCCCATTCAGAGAGTGTTTGGAATGAACATGCAAATCATAATGATAGAAGGATTCATTTTTGAAAGGGACGTTGAACGGTTCTTCCCGAGGTTCTTCTTTTTTTTTCTCAACAACCTTTGTTTCTTGCACACGCTGAACTACCGGTCTTGTATGGCAGATAAAGTCAGGAATGCCTCGATCATACTTATCTAACAGCATGACGATCAGATTCAACAGTAAATACACAGGAATAGCAGCACCATAGAATATGAATGAACATCCTAATATGACAATGCCCCCAATGAATTCTCTCAATGCCTGCTGGACACCTTTTGCTGATTTTCCTTTCATATCGATGATCTTAATATCAAAGACAGTTTGTCCAAATGTTTTTCCATAAATCAAAGTAATTAACGGATTTGTGACACAGAAAGACACCACAATCACGTAAAGGATGACTTCATCCAAAAAGGTCATCACTTTCGAAGGAAGAAATCCTGCCAGCACGATCAACACGATCAAATCCCACACCAGAATAGGAAGAAGCGTTATGATCAAATCTGTTGTGGCTGACATGAATCTTGAAAATATATCTTTTTTCTTCATTGCATCACATCCCTTTTTTCTTATTATAGACGATTCTATCGAACATTCCAACATTATTCATCCAAACAATCCAATATTTCCAGGATCCTATTCAGATCATCCACACCATGATACTGGATCACGATCTGTTTTGGATCCACTTGAACTTTTGTCTGGAATTTATCCTGAAGTCGATGGCTTAGTTCTTCATATACAGGATCCTTTTCTTCTGTTTTCTTTTTGACTTTTGGCTGAGACAGTGTCTTGACAAGCTGTTCCACCTTGCGAACACTGAGTTTTTCTTTTATAGCCTGTTTTGCGAGAAGAATCATATCCTCTTCATTTTCCACAGCCAGCAGTGCACGAACATGTCCCATTGACAATTGACCTTCAAGCACCATTTTCTGAATTTCTGACGGCAGTTTCAACAGACGCAACATGTTGGTCACATGTTCACGGCTTTTCCCGATACGTTTGGCTAATTGCTCCTGTGTCATATTCAGCTTTTCGATGATTTTCTGATATCCTTGTGCTTCTTCAATGGCATTGAGATCTTCACGCTGCACATTTTCTAACAAAGCAATTTCCATCATGGCTTCATCATCAAAATCCACCAGGATAGCCGGAATGGTTTTCTGATTGGCAAGTTTTGAAGCACGTAAACGTCTTTCACCGGCAATCAGTTCATATCCCTGAATACTTTTCTTCACCAAAATAGGTGTAAATACACCATGAATGGCAATAGAATCTGCCAGTTCCTGAAGTTTCTTTTCATCAAACTGTTTTCTTGGCTGATATGGATTTGGTTTGATTTCATCTACATTGATTTCAAGGCGACTTCCCGTTTCCACTTTTCCGTTTTGAATGTCATCCAAAAGAGTGTCAATGTTATCACCGAATATGGCTGTAAGCCCTGCGGCTTCCAGTCCTTTTCCCAATTTGTTCTGCTTTGCCATTTTACTCCTCCTTCTGATTCTGTTTTACGACTTCACTGGCGAGTCCGGCATATGCCTTTGCGCCATCACAACGAACATCATATTCAAAGATCGTCTGCCCAAATGAAGGACTCTCGGACAGTTTCACATTTCTTGGTATGTAATTGCGATACACTTTTTCTTTAAAATGTTTTCGAACATTCTGGCTGACCTCATTGCTTAAATTGGTACGTGCATCATACATGGTCAGAAGAACGCCCTCGATCACCAGATTTGGATTGAACAATTGCTGGACAAGACGAATTGTCAAAAGCAACTGAGTAACA
>CAMEUL010000106.1 GCA_945938205.1 uncultured Traorella sp.
TGAAAGAAAATTCCTAAAAGCATTACCACCAGAATAGGGCCAATGCTTCCTAAAGCAATCAGTCCAAAGCCGTCTTCTTCCTTTCCTTGTATGGAAGAGGAGAGCCCCATCCCTAATGCCATGATGAAAGGAACGGTCATTGGACCTGTCGTAACTCCTCCGGCATCAAAGGCAACAGACACAAAATCATCAGGTGCAAAGCCTACCAAAAGAAACAGCAAGCCATATAATACAAGCAAAATCATTGACAACCGGATATGAAACAAAAACCGGGCAACTCCCACTATCAAAAAAATGCCTACTCCCAGTGCAACACTATAAATTAAAATCTCATTTGGAATCGAAGCCACCTGATTCGCCAAGACCTGTAAATCAGGTTCAGCAATCGTTATCAAAAAACCCATCAGAAAGAAAACAATGAAAATCAATGGGATATTTCTTGATTTAAAAATGGATCCTGCCACTTTTTCACCTAAGGGCATCATCGACATTTCTACGCCTAATTGAAAAAATCCCATGCCTATCACCAACAAGATTGCGCCAACAAAAAATAAGGCAATGGTAGATAAGTCCATGGGAATTAAGAAGGTTGCAATAAAAAGAACAATCAGCGTAATCGGGACGACCGCTCGAATGGATTCCTGTACTTTTTCATATAACTTTTGATTTATTTTATATTTCAATAATAATCCTCCTTCCTTCAAGTCCAATATACACAGTTTATGAAGTGATGTCAAATCATATGAAAAAACAGAAAATTCACTGCTTTGCTCTTTGAGGATCACTTTCCCACATGATGAGCGGAAAATCCCAAACAGATTCAATCATCCTTAAAAGAAAAAAGTCCTATTTGGACTTTTCTGTAAGATATTCATGAATAGATTGTGCAGCTTTTTTTCCAGCTCCCATTGCTTGAATGACGGTAGCAGCACCACTGACAGCATCCCCTCCGGCAAAAATGCCTTCACGGGTCGTCATGGCTTTCTCATCCACAATCAGGCATCCTTTTGGATTGGTTTCAAGTCCTTCAGTCGTAGAACGAATCAAAGGATTTGGACTGGTTCCAATTGCCATGATCAGACAGTCACATTCAAGACTGAACGCACTGTTTTCCTTGACAACAGGTCTTCTTCTTCCTGAAGCATCTGCTTCACCCAGTTCCATTTCAACACATTCTAAAGATGAGATCCATCCATCAGTGCCAGTTGCCTTCACTGGATTGGTCAACAGATGGAAATGGATAGCTTCTTCCATGGCATGTTCCACTTCTTCTTTTCTGGCAGGGAGTTCTTCCATGCTTCTTCGATAAACAATGGTCACATCAGCACCCAGTCTTCTGGCACTTCTTGCCGCATCCATCGCTACATTTCCACCGCCAACTACGATACACTTCTTGGCTTTATAGATCGGTGTATCACTGTTTTCTTCATAGGCTTTCATCAAATTAAAACGAGTCAAATATTCATTGGCAGAGAACACGCCTTTCAGGTTTTCTCCTTCAATACCCATGAAATTTGGCAATCCGGCACCACTTCCCACAAAGATTGCTTCATAGCCTTCCTCAAACAATTCATCAATCGTTTCACTTCTTCCAATGACACAGTCACATTCAATATGAACACCCATCTGTTTCAATGAATCAATTTCATGCTGAACAATTTTCTTTGGCAATCGAAATTCAGGAATACCATAAACCAGAACTCCTCCTGCCACATGCAATGCTTCAAATACGGTTACATCATAACCAAGCTTAGCTAGATCTCCGGCACAGGTCAAACCACTTGGTCCTGCTCCAACAATCGCTACTTTATGTCCATTTTTTAAAGGTTTAAGTGCTTCTTCTTTTAAGTTATCTCTTGCCCAATCTGCCACAAAACGTTCGATTCGACCAATTCCGACACTTTCACCTTTAATTCCACGGACACAGTATTTTTCACATTGATTCTCCTGTGGACAAACTCTTCCACAAACAGCTGGCAATGAACTTGTCTTTTTTATAATATGGTAGGCTTCTTCAAAGTTGCCTTCTTTTACCTGTTCAATAAAAGCAGGGATATGAATGGAAACAGGACATCCTTGCATGCAAGGCATATGCTTACAATTCAAACAGCGTTCTGCTTCTTCCATAGCCATTTCCTTAGTATAGCCAAGTGCCACTTCTTCAATATTGTGACTGCGCACTTCCCCTTCCTGTACAGGCATCTTCACACGTTCAGGATTCATGTTTGGCATTATTTCACCTCCTGATTCAATAAATTACATGTTTTTTCATAAGCATGATGTTCGAAATCACGATAAGACATATTACGAACCATCGCTTCATCAAAATCTACTTCATGACCATCAAAATCCGGACCATCCACACAGGCAAATTTCATCTTGCCACCAACGCTCAATCGGCATCCGCCACACATACCTGTTCCATCAATCATGATCGGATTCATAGAAACTACAGTTTTCACATTGAATTCCTTGGTTAACTGACAGACAAACTTCATCATGATGAGAGGTCCAATAGCAATTACTTCATCAAAAGTTTCTTTTTCTAAGAGTTTTCTCAAAGCATCTGTAACCAAACCTTTTTCTCCTACACTGCCATCATCGCTCATCATAATGAAACGATCACTGACTTGCTGAAAATCATCTTCCAAAATAACCAGATTTTTGTTTCTGAATCCGGCAATGGTCGTTACTTCACAACCGTTTTTATGTAAAGCTTTGGCTGTTGGATAAGCAATGGCGCATCCAACACCACCGCCAATCACACAAACTTTTTTTAATCCTTCAATTTCACTTGGCTTCCCTAATGGACCAACAAAGTCATAGATCGTATCTCCAACATTTAACTCATTCAGTTTTTTTGTAGTAGAGCCCACGATCTGAAAGATAATCGTGACAGTATGCTTCATTTCATCCGTATCCGCAATCGTCAAAGGAATTCTTTCTCCATTTTCATCCACACGCAGAATAATAAACTGCCCTGCTTTCGCTTTTTTAGAAATTTTTTCATGTTCCACGACCATCTTTGTGACCGTTGGATTTAAACTTTCTTTCTCAATAATTTTTACCATATCATTACCTCGTACCCTATTTTAACATTTTCTTATTCATCCTTGTAGAGTTTCAGAGTGTTTTTAACTGTTTTTTTGTAATCCGGAAGTATCTTTTCAATAACTTCATAGAAAGCTTTTGAATGATTGGGTTGGATGAAATGTGCAAATTCATGAACCACCACATATTCAATAAAAGCCGGATCAAAATGAATCAATTCCAGATTCAAAGTAATCTGATGTTTTTTGGGCATACAGCTTCCCCAACGGCTTTTCATTTTTCTGATTTTTACCTCCGGCTTCGTAATAGAATAATCCAACCGCATTCTTTCATAGATTTTTTCCACATATTCAGTAAAAACCTTTTTGGCTTCTTGCTGACAGAAATGCATCCGAAGTTTTTCTTCCTGGTTTTCATCTGTCAGATATATCTCACAAATCCCCTCATTCAGACGAAGGCGGTTATAAGAAGAAGGAATTTTATGAATGGGATAGGATTTCCCCAAATAAAAAAAGAAATCTTTGCTCTTTAAAATGTCCTTTTTTCTTTGCAACTGTCTTTTTCTTTCAATCAGCCATTGGCATTTGGAAGCAACAAAAGCATCTACCTTTTCTAAAGGAACATATGCATTGCATGAAACTACGATCTCACCATTTTCTTGAATTCTCAAATTCACATTCTTCACTTTCTTGATAAGTAAGGTATATTCAAGAACGAAATCTTCTACAAGTATTTTACGTCGCATGAAAATATTATAATGATTTTTTCAAAGACATGCAATCTGTGTTATACTTGAACCATGGAAAATCCATTTATTTATTCTGACGACAACAAAAGATATCACACCTTTCATTATTACCTGAAACACACCTACCACAGCAAGGTATTCAAAGTACCATTGAATGGAGGCTTCACCTGTCCCAATCGGGATGGATCAAAAGGTATTGGGGGATGCAGCTTCTGCAGTGCTTTAGGAAGCGGAGATAGCGTGATCCAAAGTGAAGATCTGATGGAACAGTTTGAAAAAGGCAAAATCATGATGCAAAGAAAATGGCCAAACGGAAAAGCCATGGCTTATTTTCAGGCTTACACCAACACTTATGGGCCTCTTGAAAAAATTAAGAATTGCTTAAATCCTTTTATGCAAAGAGAAGATGTGGTTGCCTTATGCATCGCAACACGCGCAGACTGTCTGGAAGATGAAATAATTCAGTATTTAGATTCATTATGCGAAAGAAAAGACATATGGATCGAAGTAGGCTTACAGACCATTCATGATTCTACTGCCAAAGCTATGAATCGAGGACATGATGTGGCTTGCTTTTATGATGCGATCCAGCGTCTTTCCAAAACAAGATGCAAGATCTGTGTACACATCATCAATGGTTTGCCTTATGAAACCAAAGAGATGATGTTGGAAACAGCCAAGGCTGTAGCCAAACTGCCTGTCCATGCCATTAAGATCCATATGTTGCATCTTTTAAATAATACACAGTTAGCTAAAGAATATGAGAAAAAGCCTTTTCCTATACTTACACGAGATGAATATGTGGAAATCATCTGTGAACAACTGACTTATCTCCCTCAAGAAATGATCATTGAAAGACTGACAGGTGATGGTCTGGCTCATGATCTGATAGCGCCTATTTGGACCATCAAAAAGGTTTGTGTTCTCAATGAAATTGATAAATACATGGCTTCTCATAATTTGATGCAGGGAATGAATCATACATTTTAAATATAACTGTGGATATGTACTATTCAATTAGATTTCAACTGAAAAAGGAAGTAATTATGCTTCCTTTTTGTCTACCGCAAGATCACACTTAAGTTCACATATTCTTTATTGCGTACAACCGTAATATCCATGTTATCTCCAACTTTATGATTGTTGAGGATCGATGTCAGATCTTCCTTAGTCGTAATCTGTTCCCCGTCTACTTCCACGATAATGTCATTAGCTTGAATACCAGCCCGAGCTGCATTACTGTTGGCTTCCACTTCACTAACCAAAAGTCCTAATGTATTGACACCATGCTTCATGGCTTGCTGAACAGAACTAATTTCATAATAACGAATTCCCAAAGCAAGTCGACCCTGAACTTTTCCTGTTTCCACCAGATCTTCTACGACACTCTTCATTTCATTGACCGGAATGGCAAAACCTAATCCTTCAATACCGCTGCCACTTGATTTCGCATTGACAATTCCTATGAGTTCTCCTTTGGCATTGAATAAACCTCCTCCTGAATTTCCAGGATTGATGGCTGCACTGGTTTGAAGCAGGGTCATTTTCTGATCATCAATGGTGATTTCACGATCCAACGCTGAAAGAATTCCTTCTGTGACGGTACCGCCCAAGGATCCTAATGGATTTCCAATGGCAACTACATCTTCTCCCACCTTCAGTGTACTGGAATCTCCCACCACAGCAGGCTGTAGATTGTCTGCACTGATCCTTAGTACCGCTAAGTCACTTTGCGCGTCTGATGCAATCAGTGTCGCATCATATTCTT
>CAMEUL010000107.1 GCA_945938205.1 uncultured Traorella sp.
ACCTACTAAACCAGTAGGTATGTTCTACAGCAAAGAAGAAGCTGAAAGAATTGCTGAAGAAAAAGGATTTACATTTGTGGAAGATGCAGGACGTGGTTACCGCCGCGTCGTGCCTTCCCCAAAACCTTGCAAGATTGTTGAACTGAACGTCGTTGAACAGCTGGTAAAAGCTGGAGATGTTGTCATTACCGTTGGAGGTGGAGGAATTCCAGTAGTTGAAGATGAAAACGGATATACTGGAGTTGCTGCTGTAATTGACAAAGACCGTTCAAGTTCAAAACTTGCATTAGATATTCATGCAGATATGCTTGTTATCTTAACAGCTGTTGACCGCGTATGCATTAACTTCAACAAGCCAGATCAGAAAGCGCTAGCTGAAATGACTGTTGAAGAAGCTAAACAGTACATTGCAGAAGGACACTTCGCACCAGGAAGCATGCTTCCAAAAGTTGAAGCTTGTCTGGACTATGTAACAGCTTGCAAAGATGGAAAAGCATTAATTACATCTTTGGAAAAAGCTAAAGCTGCATTAAAAGGTGAAACAGGTACAATTATTAAAGCTTAATGTTCTTTTATAAAAGGAGGGAAAAGACATGAGTGAAAAGAAAACTCGTAAGTCACTTTCATCATTTAGTATTTTAATGATCTTGCTATTGATCGTTGCCGCTGTAACTTGGATGATTCCAAGCGAAGACGTTCAGGGAGCAACATTACCAATGATCGTTATGGCACCATTCAATGGTTTCGTAAATGCTATTGATGTTTGTGTATTCGTATTAGTATTGGGTGGATTCTTAGGTATCGTTACAAAGACAGGTGCTTTGGATACTGGAATCAATGCTTTGGTTAAGAAGCTGCACGGAAATGAATTAAAACTGATTCCTATTCTGATGTTCATCTTCTCAATTGGAGGAACAACATACGGAATGTTGGAAGAAACAGTTCCATTCTATTTGTTATTGGCTGCTACAATGGTAGCTGCTGGATTTGACAGCATTGTTGGTGCTGCAGTCGTTCTGCTCGGTGCAGGAAGTGGGGTATTAGGATCTACTGTTAACCCATTCGCTGTAGGTGCTGCTACAAGTACATTAATTGACAATGGTGTGTCTGTTAACAATGGTATCATCATTGCATTAGGTGTTGTTCTTTGGTTATCTGCTTATGCAATTTCAGTATTCTTTGTAATGAATTATGCTCGTAAAGTAAAAGCAGACAAAGGATCTACTATTCTTTCTTTACAGGAACAGGAAGATATGAAGACTAGCTTCGTGGATAAAGAAGTGAAAGTAGATGCTAACTTAACAGGAACTCACAAACTTGTTCTGACATTATTTGCCTTAACATTCGTTGTAATGATCATTTCCTTCATTCCTTGGGAAGACTTTGGAGTAACTGCTTTCTTAGGCTGGTCTGAATTCCTGACTGGATATCCTCTTGGACAGTGGTACTTCGCTGAAGCAACAACTTGGTTCTTGATCATGGCAATCGTTATTGGTGTTGCAGGAAAATTATCTGAACATGAATTCGTTAACACTTTCATCGCTGGTGCTGGTGATATGATGAGCGTTGTATTGATTATCGCATTAGCTCGTGGTATCAGTGTATTGATGGCTCCAATCGAAGATGGTGGAACTGGATTACAGTTATTTATCCTGACAAATGCTGCAAATGCTCTTCAGGGTATGAGTGCTGGCATTTTCGCTCCAATCTCTTATCTGTTATATTGCTTGTTATCATTCTTGATCCCATCATCAAGTGGACTTGCAACTGCAAGTATGCCAATTATGGGACCTCTTGCCGACACATTAGGATTCTCAACAGAAGTTATGGTTATGATCTTCGTTGCTGCTAATGGATTGGTTAACCTGTTTACTCCTACTTGTGGAGCAATCATGGGTGGATTTGCAATTGCTAAGATTGAATACTCAACTTGGATGAAGTTTGCGACTAAGATTATCGCTACTATCGCAGTTGTCAGTGTTGTCATCTTAACTGTTGCTATGATGATACTATAAGATAAGTTGACATAATTTAATCCTCTAAACAGTAAAAACGAGCTCTGCCAGCTCGTTTTTACTATGGAGAAGCATATTATTAGAGAAGATAGAAAAGGGTACACGAGCCGATGAAAGCTAGTACAGGGATTACCTGAGAATTAAAGGCAAGTGATCAGATGAAACCGATGAGGTTATGAAGAATGTGCGAAGTGAAATGTTCCGCATTTATACCGAAGTTATGATATACAAAAAAATGAAATGTAAGAGTTCAATAAATTGCATTTGTGGAGATAAAAATGAAACTATTTCTTGAAAAAATCATAACACCCAAAAAAATGTTTCTCTTAAAAGTGAGATAATAATAACAATAGGAGTAATACTGTTTGGCTTTGCTCTTGGCGTATTGCAGAAATGGATTGATGGTTCGCCAAGCAATATTTTTCCGTTATTAATGCAACAACTTGATATTAGAAACTATTTTGGTCATTTAGCAATATGGATTTTATTAGCAACAGTTATTTCGGTATATTCAAAATCTCCGTTAAGGGCTTCAATCAATATATTTTTGTTTTTTATAAGTATGCTGGCAGGGTATTATCTCTATAGTAATTATGTTTTAGGTTTCTTTCCAAAAACGTATATGATGATATGGGTAGTCATTTCTTTTGCATCCTTTTTTATGGCATATATTTGTTGGTATGCAAAGGGAGAGGGTATTTTAGCAATTATCATATCCAGTGCAATAATTGGTGTATTATTCGCCCAGGCATTTTCAATTACACAAGGATTTTATGTGTATCATCTTATGGAAATTATTACATGGGTATTTGGTGTGGTTATCCTATATAGGAAACCAAAAGAATTTGCTATTGAAGTTGGTTTATCAGTTGTAATTGCATTTATATATCAATTATTGATTCCATATTGGGGGTAAGCAAAACTTTCGGTTTGTAGAGCTTTAACAAAGAAAATCAGTAAGCTAAAGTAAAACATCGACAATTTTCAAATAGAACTTAAACATAATAGATTATGATATTGCCGAGTATGAAAATAAAAGCACATTGAATCTCCAATTATAAGGAAAGGAGAGAAAACGTGCTTTTCTTTGATTATATTTGAAATGAAAAGAAATAAATGTAAAGTAAGATTATTTCTTTTTTTGTGGCAACTGGGCAATGATGATACCCATGAAGACCAGTACACATCCAATATAATTTTGTGTGGTCATCACTTCATGAAGGATCAAAGCACTACCAATAGCACAGAAGACAGATTCACTGCTGAGAATAATAGCACTGGTAGTTGGATCCAGTCCAATCTGTCCCAAGGTTTGCGTAGTATATCCAACTCCTACTGATAAAATACCACCATATAAAATAGGGATCAGTGCCTGTTGAATGCCACTGAAGGAAACAGTTTCAAAAAGAAACATCCCCATAAGACTTAAAATTGAGCAGGTCAGAAATTGATAGAATGAGAAACGAATTGGATAAATGCGGTCCGTATATGAATCGATGGCCATGATGTGAAAAGCAAATAAAATGGCACAGATAAAAATTAAAAAGTCACCAAAATTCATACTAAAAGTTCCATTCATACATAAGAAATAAAAGCCTACCAAAGCAATCACAGCACCGATCCAAGCATTGATCGTTGTTTTATGATGCATAAAAATACCAATGATAGGAACTAAAATAATATAGAAGTCCGTAATGAAACCGGCTTTTCCAGCAAAGTCTGTCATCATGACACCATACTGCTGAAAAGTGGAAGCGGTAAACAGGATGATTCCACACAGGATACCGGGGAAAATGGTTTGCTTTCTTTTGGTTGGATCTAGTGGCTTTTTCTCAAAGATCATCATGACCGGAATCAAAGATAAACACCCTAAAGCAAAACGGATCCCATTGTAAGTAAAACAACCGACGGCATCTCCTCCTACACGCTGTGCTACAAAGGCAAAACCCCAGATAGTGGCTGTTAAAAATAAAACAAGTATCGATCTAATTTTTGTATTCATATAAAATCTCCTAAAACACGACTATCTTATCATAAGTCTGATGAAAATTAAACGAAAGAATAGGATTGTTTTACACAGATTTTACAATTCGATGTTTTTACTTTTACATTGCTTTGTTAAACTGAAAATGAAAAATCGTGATAAAATAGAATTGGAGGATGTCTATGGCAACTATCTATATCGTTGAAGATGATGTGAATATTCGTGAAATTGAAACCTTTGCACTTAAAAATAGTGGATATAATGTATTTGATTTTGAGTGCGCCAAAGATTTCAATAAAAAATTGGATGAAAATATGCCCGATCTGATTCTTTTGGATATCATGCTTCCGGATATGGATGGTTTGTCAATCCTTAAAAATCTGAGAAATCGTGTAGAAACCAAAAATATACCGGTAATTCTTGTCAGCGCTAAAACCAGTGAAATGGATCGAGTAAAAGGTTTGGATATAGGTGCAGATGATTATCTCTGTAAGCCGTTTGGTGTCATGGAACTCATTTCCAGAGTGAAAGCCTTGCTGAGAAGAAGCACATCTTCTGAAAACCAGAAATTTTTGTCAATACATGATATTTTTATGAATGATGAGAAAAGAAGTGTTTATGTCAAAGATCAAGTGATTGAATTGACTTATAAAGAATATGAACTATTAAAACTTTTAATGATCAATAATGGGATTGTATTAACAAGAGAAACCTTGATGGAAAAAGTATGGGGAACGGATTTTGAAGGAGAAAGCCGAACATTAGATATGCATATTAAAACACTTCGTCAAAAACTGAAAGATGCAGGAAACTATATTAAAACGATTCGAAATGTAGGCTATATGCTGGAGTAATTATGGAAAGAAAAATACATAAGAATATCTTTTTTATTTCTGTTCTTGCCATTCTGACCACTTTACTGGTGGTAATGGGAGTTTTCTATCATCGGTTCCAGCAACAGATCAGTCAGGATCTGAGAACCTTTGGAACCATTATTTTAAAAACAGAGGGATGGCAGGAAGCCAGTGATTTGGCAGATTCAGAAAAAATAAGAATTACACTCATTGATCAGGATGGAAAAGTGCTTTCTGATAATGTCGCTGATCCAAACAGCATGGAAAATCATAATAACCGTCCTGAAGTCATACAGGCACGAAAAGATGGCTTTGCCGAAACAACGCGCAAATCATCTACTTTCAGTGATGTTTCTACATATTATTATGCGATGAGGCTGGATGATGGAAAAGTGCTGCGTGTTTCAAGAGAAGCCAGTTCACTTTCAGCCATCTTTTTTGATACGCTGCCTTTGATATTACTGTTAAGTGGAGGCATCCTTTTATTGGCTTTGTGGATTTCTCGTATTTTGACTCGTTCTATTATGCTTCCGATTCATGACATGGCGAATCATATGGATGAACTGGATCATGTTCAGGTATATCCTGAATTGGTGCCTGTTGTGAAAACGATTCAAAATCAGCATGAAAATATGATCCGTCAGTCAAAAATGCGCCAGGATT
>CAMEUL010000108.1 GCA_945938205.1 uncultured Traorella sp.
GATGCAGGTCTTATGTTGAACCTCGCTTTTGAAATAGATGGGTTGGATGAAGAGGATGAACTTAAACTTGAAGATGAAGAATTGGATCTTTTAGGTCTTGAAGATCTTTTTGAAGAGAATGAAAATATGGTAACACATTGCACTTTGATCGTTGCGAAAAATGATGATACGTATGAAACGATTGCTGAACGTTTCCATGTGGGTGTGGATGAACTTAAGAAAATCAATAACTTTATTGAAATTCGTCCAAAACAGTGTATTTTGATTCCAAAGCCTTGAAAAAGATGGGAGTTATGTTATAATCAGTCCATAAATACAGGGAAGAGAAGGGTTGAACGGAAATCATCAAGAGAGCTCTGGGAGGGTGTGACAGAGTTGAGGAACGTGATACTGTAGTCTTGGAGTAGTCTTTCTGAATGAGTAGGAAAGAACGTTAGCACGCGTTAAGTGCTTGAGGCATTTCATGCGAATAAAGGTGGTACCACGTTAAGCGTCCTTTGAGGATGCTTTTTTTGTTGGAGGACTATGATGCGGTTAAGAGTGATGGAAATGAAGGATGCTGAGGATCTTTGGGAGATTTTTTCAAATGATGCTTCTACAAGATACTGGCTGGGTCATTGTGAAACGCTTGAGGAAACAGAGAAGATGATGCGTGTGGAATATCTTTCCTATCGGCAAAGAGGCTTAATGCCTCCTTATGTCATCGTGAAGGATGAAAAGGTGATTGGTATTTGTTGCTTTAATGATGCTTTTGATGATATTGGCCGCATTGGCTTTATCCTTAATGAAAAATATGAGCATCAGGGATTGATGCAGGAAGCCTTGAAAAATCTTCTTGAAGAAGGCTTTTGTGAGTATCGCCGTATTGAAGCCTTATGTATGAAAGAAAATGAGAAAAGTCAGCGGTGTCTTGAGCGTCTTGGCTTTCAAAAAGAAGGGGTGATGCGTGAATATGTCATGCATCAAAATGAATATGTGGATGTTGAATTGTACAGTCTATTAAGAAAGGAATGGGAACATGAAAAAAGAATTGTCAACCAAGTATGATCATCGTGAAGTTGAGAAAGGAAAGTATGACACCTGGTGTGAAAAAGGGTATTTCACTGCAGGTGATAAGTCAAAAGATCCTTTTTGTATTGTGATTCCTCCACCGAATGTTACCGGAAAACTGCATTTGGGACATGCATGGAATACGACATTACAGGATATTTTAGCCCGTTACAAACGTTTATGTGGTTATGATATGCTGTGGCTGGCCGGCATGGATCACGCTGGAATTGCAACGCAGGCAAAGGTGGATGCCCGATTGAAAGATGAAGGAATCAGCCGTTATGACATTGGACGTGAAAAATTCCTTGAAAGAGCTTGGGAATGGAAAGAAGAATATGCTTCTCACATTCGTGAACAATGGGCCAAAATGGGACTTTCATTAGATTATTCAAGAGAACGCTTTACCTTAGATGAAGGTTTGAATGAAGCTGTGCGAAAAATCTTTGTCGAAATGTATGAAGATGGATTGATTTATCAGGGCGAAAGAATTATCAACTGGGATCCTCAAGCAAGAACAGCCCTTTCCAATATTGAAGTAATCCATAAGGAAATTGAAGGACATATGTATTACTTCAACTATGAAGTTGTGGAAACCGGAAAAAAACTCGTGATTGCAACTACGCGTCCTGAAACCATGTTTGCCGATCAGGCTATCTTTGTTCATCCTGAAGATGAACGCTATAAGGATCTGGTGGGACTTCATGTCATTAATCCTGCTAATGGTGAAAAACTGCCAATCATGGCGGATGACTATATCGACATGGAATTTGGAACGGCTGTCATGAAATGTACACCGGCTCATGATCCAAATGACTTTGCATTAGCGAAAAAATACGGTTTGGCTATGCCGGTATGTATGAATGATGATGGTACGATGAATGAACTCGCTCATAAATATAAGGGAATGGATCGCTTTGAATGTCGTCAGGCATTGGTGGCTGATTTTGAAAAAGCGGGTGTTGTGGATCATATTGAAACACATTTGCATCAGGTAGGTCATTCAGAAAGAACAGGAGTCGTTGTTGAACCTTATCTTTCAAAACAGTGGTTTGTGAAGATGAAACCTTTGGCGGATGCTGTTTTAAAACAGCAGGAAAATGATGAAACAAAGATTCATTTTACGCCAAAACGTTTTGAACATACATTCACCACTTGGCTTGAAAATATTGAAGACTGGTGTATTTCAAGACAGCTCTGGTGGGGGCATCAGATTCCTGCCTGGTATCACAATGAAACAAATGAAATCTATGTAGGTGTCAATCCTCCTGAAGATATTGAAAACTGGCATCAGGATGAAGATGTTTTGGATACCTGGTTCTCCAGTGGGTTATGGCCATTCTCAACACTTGGTTGGCCACATGAAACCGATGATCTGAAACGTTATTATCCAAACAATGTACTTGTGACAGCCTATGATATTATTTTCTTCTGGGTGGCACGTATGGCATTCCAGGCAAAATACGCAACAGATACTCGTCCATTTAAAGATGTTCTGATCCATGGGCTGATTCGTGATGCTCAGGGAAGAAAGATGTCAAAATCACTGGGAAATGGTGTGGATCCAATGGATGTCATTGATGAATATGGCTGTGATGCTCTGCGTTTCTTTTTGACGACCAATTCAACTCCGGGGCAGGATCTGCGTTTTATTCCTGAAAAACTGGAATCTAGCTGGAATTTCATTAATAAAATCTGGAATGCTTCCCGATTTGTAAGCATGTATTTTGATGAAAATTTCAAATTGGAAGATATTGATCTAAGTCATGCTTCTATTACTGATAAATGGATCTTAAAGCGATTCAACCAGACACTTGAATCCGTAACAGCCAATATGGATCGCTATGAATTTGCACTGGTAGGAAATGAACTGTATAACTTTGTTTGGGATGACTTCTGCAGTTGGTACATTGAATTGTCGAAAGCAAGCCTGAATGGTGAGGATGAAGAAGCTAAGAAAGCCACTGTTTCAACACTGATCAGTGTATTGAGCGGCATTGTTCGTATTCTCCATCCATTCATGCCATTTGTGACAGAAGAGATTTATTCCATTCTTCCTAGAAATTATGAATCCATCAATCAGGAAACCTGGCCAACAGCTTTTGATGTCAACATGAGCGAAGAAGAAAGTGAAAAAGTTAATCAGCTGATCACGATGATTCAGTCCGTACGTGAAATTAAAACACAGTATAATCTGAAACCAAGTGCACAGGTAGATGTTGTGATTCGTGATACAGAAGGAAATATCGTTCCTTCCAATCCTGAAATCAGTGCTATTCTCAACAGAATGTGCAAAGCTACCTGGCTGGATGAAAAAGCAGAAGGAGAAACAGTTTCCCGTACAATTTTGAAGGGAACGCTTGAAATTCTTCTTGCCGATATTATCAATGTTGAAGAAGAAATCAAAAAGATGGAGAAACAACTGGAAACACTGAACTCTGAAATCCGTCGCTGTAAAGGAATGCTGTCCAATCCAAACTTTGTCAACAAGGCACCTGCCGCAAAAGTAGATGCGGAAAAAGAAAAACTGGCACATTATCGTGAACAGAAAGAATTAACAATCAGTCAGCTGGAAAAACTGAAAGCTTAAACTGAGTCTATAGAAGAGGTCAAATGACCTCTTTTTCATATTCATCATGGATTATTAAAATCCGTTATGTTCTTTGATAGGAAGTGTGTTACAATAAAATTGGTGATTAAATTGAAAGAATATGCATCATTTGTAGAATTGTTGAAAGAGGAACTGATTCCTGCAATGGGTTGTACAGAACCGATTGCGATTGCTTATGGCGCAAGCCTATGTGCACATGTCTTAGGTGAAAAAACAGAAAGTGTGAAGGCACTTATGAGTGGCAATATCATCAAGAATGTGAAAAGTGTAGTTGTTCCGAATACGGGAGGATTAAAGGGGATTGAAGCCAGTATTGCGGCAGGTATTGTTGCCGGTAATGCTGATCTGAAATTGGAAGTAATTTCTCATGTGAGTGATGAACAGAAAATGGAAATTACAGATTTTCTGAAAAATCATTCAATTGAAGTAAAACCTGCCACCAATAAGGAAAACCTGTATATTGAAATTACCTGTTATGGAAAAGAACATGAAGCAACCGTGGTTGTTTCTCATACACATACACATGTTGAAAGAATTGAAAAAGATCATGAACCTCTTTTTGTAGATAAAAAACAGAAGCGTGAAAAGAAAAAAGACTTTTCATTCATGAGCGTTGAAAAAATTGTACAATTTGCAGGCGAGGTAAAAATTGAAGATGTGAAAGAGACATTGGATCGTCAGATAGATTATAATATGAGAATTGCTCAGGAAGGGCTCAATAAAGACTATGGAGCAAGCATTGGAAAAGTTCTTCTAGAGTATTATGGCGAAGATGTGAAAGTCAAAGCACGCGCTTATGCAGCAGCCGGAAGTGATGCACGAATGGGCGGATGTGAAATGCCGGTCATCATCAATTCAGGAAGCGGAAATCAGGGAATGACAGCTTCCTTGCCGGTCATTGTCTATGCCAAAGAAGAAAATCTGAGTGATGAAAACTGTATCGCGCTTTAGTTGTTTCCAATCTGATTACCATTCATCTCAAGAAAGGACTTGGTAGACTGTCCGCATATTGTGGAGCAGTAAGTGCTGGATGCGGTGCCGGATGTGGCATTGCATATCTTCACGGCGGTGATTTTCATTTGATTGCTCATACTCTGGTGAATGCACTTGCCATTGCCAGCGGCATTGTCTGTGATGGTGCCAAACCTTCCTGTGCCAGCAAGATTGCGGTATCGGTGGATGCGGGAATTATGGGATATTTTATGGCTCTTCAGGGAAAAGAATTTAAGAATGGAGAAGGACTCGTGCTGAAAGGTGTGGAAAATACGATTTCCAATATCAGCCGTCTCTCACAAAAAGGTATGAAAAAGACTGACAAAGAGATTATTGACATGATGTGTCAATACTAGGAGGAACTATGGACCGTAAGTTTTTAGAAGAAATGCTGGATACCGTATCTGTGAGTGGATATGAAACTGAACTTCAGAAAAAAGTTATTGAACATATGAAACCTATTTGTGATGAAATACAAACAGATGCTACTGGTAATGTGATTTCAGTGCTCAATCCTGAAAGTGATGTCAAAATATTGCTCTGTGGTCATATTGATGAAATTGGTTTCATTGTGACACATATTCAGGAAGATGGATTTCTTAGAGTGACACAGGCGGGCGGTGTAAGATGTGCATTGTATGTGGGAACCCACGTGCAGATCAAAACAAAAAATAAAATAGTGAAAGGCGTCGTTGTCACAAATTCAAGTCTTTTGAAGAAAGATAAAGTGGAAGCTGAAGATCTGATCATTGATATTGGTGCTTCAAGTAAATCAGAAGCTATGGAAGAGGTAAGTGTTGGTGATTGTGTTTGTGCAGCAACCAGCTATGAATATCTAATGAAAGACA
>CAMEUL010000109.1 GCA_945938205.1 uncultured Traorella sp.
CTTTATTATATTATGATAAAACTGTTTTCTTGTCAATGATAAAATTCAAAAAAATTTTGTAATTTTTTGCTAAATCATGTTTTTTTAGGATATATGAGAGTAAGGAGGAAAAAACTATGACAGTCATTCTACCTTATATGTGGATTGCAGGCGGTATCGTGACACTCTTTCATTATGTATATCGCTATATGTACAAACGCTAAAAGAAAGGAAATTCCTTTCTTTTATTTCAAGTTCTTTCGTTTTGGTGTATAATGTTGCCGTAATACGATAAAGGTGGATTTTATGCATAAGAAATGTAGTGAAATTGCAAAGATGCTTGGAATTGAATGGGATGAGCGAAATCAGGATCGTATGGTCAGTGGTGTGTGCTTTGATTCCCGACAGGTAAAAGAAAACAACCTTTTTATTCCTTTGATTGGAGAAAAGGTCAATGGACATATTTTTGGACAGCAGGTGGCTGATGCAGGTGCTAGCTGCATCCTTTGGAATGAAGATGAAGAAAATGTACCAACAGGTATTTGGTTTTTAAAAGTACCACCCACCGCTACTGCTTTTTCTCAACTGGCTAGAAGTTATCGTGATCTGTGTGGCTTTAAAGTCGTAGGAATTACAGGTAGCAATGGAAAAACTTCCACCAAGGATCTGGTGGCAGGTGTTTTAAGTGCAAAATACAAAGTGCAGAAAACTAGCGGAAATTACAACTCAGAAGTTGGTGTCAATTATACTCTTCTGAATTTTGATGAAGATATTGATGTGGGTGTTGTGGAAATAGGCATGGAGAGAATGCATGAAGTCCAGGAACTCTGCGAAATTGCTCGCCCGGATATTGGAATTATCACCAATGTCGGCACTGCACATCTTGAAAACTTGAAAACGCAGGAAAATATCGCAAAGGCGAAATGTGAAATGATTGATTCGCTCAGCAGAGAGGGAGTCTTCATCTATAATGGAGATGATCCATTTCTGATGGCAGAAATACGTCACCATGCTTTACCTAAAAAAACGTATTCTTATGGTGAAAAAGATTACAATGACTGCCATCTGAAGAGCTTTTCGCAAAGTGAAAAAGGAATTCAGTTTTCCTGCAATTTGATGAGCACGATTTCTTCTTCATTGCTTGGAAAACATCAGGCAATGAACGGAATGGCTGCAATTTTGGTGGCTAGAATGCTGGATTTAAGCGATGAAGAAATCCGTAGAGGTTTTTCACTGGTTCAGCCTACAAAATGGCGTACACAGTTGGAAAGTTTAGGTGACTGCAAGGTTTTGAATGATGTTTATAAATCCAATCCGCAAAGTGCCGTAGCAGCACTGGATACTTTTCAGGAACTGAATTGTGATGAAAAGATCATTGTGTTGGGTGATATGTTTGATCTAGGAAAAGATACGCTTCAGATTCATTATGATTTAGGGAAAAAAGTGGCACAGTATGACTGCCAGCTCTTGGTTTGTGTAGGAGAACTTGCTGCTCAGATCCATCAGGGTGCCTGTGAGTCAGGTGTCAATTCTAAATGGGTACTGACTCGTGATGAAGCGAAGGAAATATTGAAACCTTATATACATAAGAATTGTATGATGTTGATAAAAGGAAGTCGTGGAATGCATCTAGACCTTCTTTTAGATGATTTAAGGAGAGAAGCAGTATGAAGAAAATTCGTTTAGGTGTTATTTTTGGTGGAAAAAGCAGTGAATACAGTGTATCACTCCATTCAGTGAGTTCACTTTTAAGACATTGTGATCCTGATAAATATGAAATCAATTGTATAGGTATCACACAACAGGGAACATGGTATTATCTTCAAAAACCGGATTTTGATAAGATTGAACATGATCATTGGGTGGATGATACCGTCGTGGAAATGTGTTTAAGTTTAGGAGAGAAGAAAGGAATTATTCTCTTTGATGAAAAAAGAACACTGAAGGAACTGGATGTGATTTTTCCAGTTCTTCATGGGAAAAACGGAGAAGATGGAACACTTCAGGGGTATCTTGAATTAAGTCAGATTCCTTATGTAGGCTGTAATGTATTGTCCAGCAGTTGTGTTATGGACAAGGAATTTACGCATATTTTATGTGAGCATGCACATATTCCTTGTGCTCCATATATTTGCGTTTATAAAAGGGATGCGAAAGATCTGAAGAAGATTTATGAAGATGCTGTTTCAGAACTTGGAAATGTTTTATTCATTAAGCCATGCAATGCAGGAAGCAGCTATGGTATCAGCAAAGTAAGAAACTATGAAGAGTTTGTGAAAGGAATGGAAGAAGCTTTTCAACATGATTCGAAGATATTGATTGAAAAGAATATTGAAGGATTTGAAATCGGATGCGCTGTTTTAGGAAATGATGAACTTGTGGTCGGCGAATGTGACGAAATCTGCACAGAGAAGGATTTCTTCGATTTTGATGCGAAATATGAACTGGAAGCAACCCATATTTATTGTCCAGCCCGCATCACGAAAGAACAGAGTGAAATTGCGAAACGGATGGCTATGAAAGCTTATCGTGTTATGAACTGTTCAGGATTTACACGTGTGGATATGTTTGTCTGCAAGGATGGAAATATTATTTTGAATGAATTGAATACTATTCCCGGACTGACAGCGACCAGCCGATATCCAAGTATGATCTCACATGCCGGTTATTCGTTCTCTCAATTGATTGATAGACTGATTGAACTGGCAATGGAGTAAGTATGCTACAGTCTAAAAGCCGTGCATGGGTCGTTGTGGACCGCAATGCCATTTTGCACAATGTTGAAGAAATCAAAAAACTGCTGGATGAAAAAACAAAGATCATGGCTGTGGTGAAAGCCAATGCTTATGGGCATGGAGATTGTGTGGTTGCGAAACTCTTGGAGAATAATGGCATTGACACTTTTGCAGTCAGCAGTGTGGATGAGGCTTTGACTCTTCGCCGTGCGGGAATTACGAAAGATATATTGATATTAGGATATACGCCTGAGGTTCATTTTCATTTTTTGGTAGAAGAGAATCTGATCCAGAATTTTTTAAGTCTGGAATATGCGAAAAAATTGGATGAGTTCGCAGCTATGTCGGATGTTTTGATTCGCGGACATATCAAAGTGGATACCGGCATGGGGCGTTTGGGCATTCGTTATGTGGATGATGACAAAAACTATGATGCGATTCGTTCAGTCTATGCATTGCCACATTTACGTTCTGAAGGTATCTTTTCACATTTCAGTGTTGCTGATGAACTGGATGAAGACAATCTCGCCTATACGGCCCATCAGAGTGAATTGTTTGATGAAGTGATTTTACGCTTGAAGGAAGATAAAATTGATGTTGGATGTACACACATTCAGAATAGTTATGGTGTTTTAAACTATAAGATGAAACATGACTATGTGCGTCCGGGATTGTTGCTTTTAGGTGTAACCAGTGATCGTGCGATTCCGATTCGCTCCCATCCGGATTTTATCCCGGCACTATCCTGGTATGCCAATGTTTCTTGTGTGAAAACGGTCCATGCAGGAAGCAATATTTCTTATGGACGTCATTATAAAGCAACATCCGATCAGAAAATTGCAACGGTAAGCATCGGATATGCAGATGGGGTTCCGCGAGCTGCTTCCAATTCAGGAATGCATGTGCTGATTCATGGGGTAAGGTGTCCCATCATTGGAAATGTTTGCATGGATCAGATGATGGTCGATGTGAGCGGAATTGATAATGTTTGTGAAGGAGATCGTGTGACACTGGTTGGAAAAGATCAGGATGAAGTAATATTCATTGATGAATGGAGCCAACTGATCCATACGATCAATAATGATATGCTCTGTCGTATCACAAACCGTGTTCCTCGATTTTATACAGTACTGAAATAACTGGCATAGCCAGTTTTTCTTTAGGTGAAAAAATGATACGATGTGGTTGTTTTGTGGTAAAATAAGAGCAGTGAGGAGAATTTATGTCAAAAATATTGTTAGTTGATGGAAATGCAATGCTCTTTCGAGCTTACTATGCCAGTAAATATACCCGGAGAATGTCGACCAGCAATGGTATTCCAACCAATGCTGTTTATGGTTTTATCGTGATGTTGAAGAAAGCGATGGAACTGATTCAGCCGGAATATCTTTGTGTGGCATGGGACAGTGGCAAGCCAACTTTTCGTCATGAAAAATATGAAGCCTATAAAGGAACGCGTAAAGAATTGGATGAAGAACTGATCGTACAGATGCCCATCATTCGTGAATATCTGGATGCTGCTCATATTTTTCGGTATGAACAGGAAGGCATCGAAGCCGATGATATCATTGGAACTCTTTCCAAGAAATATCCTGAACATGAAACAATCATTCTTTCCAGTGATCGTGACTTGCTTCAGTTGATCGATCCAACGACACGTGTCCTTCTCATGAAAAAAGGAATCACGGAAATGCATTTGGTTGATGAAAAAGAATGCAAATCTTCGTTTGGTGTAACTCCACCTCAGATCATTGAACTCAAGGGTCTTATGGGAGATGCTTCAGATAATATACCGGGTGTCAAAGGAGTAGGCGAAAAAACAGCTCTCCAGCTTTTAAATGACTATGGAAATGTTGAAAATGTCTATGCTCATTTGGATGAAATTAAGGGAAAACTGAAAGAAAAACTGGAAACAGGAAAAGAAGATGCTTTTCTGTCACTCTGGTTGGCAACGATCGTACGGGATGCGGACGTGAACGTAGAATTAAATGATCTTAAATTTCAGGTGGATGAAAAGAAACAGAATGATTTCTTTAAAAAATATGAAATGAAATCACTGATAAGTGATGTGAATATGAAAGAAGCGAAAGAGGAGAAGAAAATCAATTTTTCTATCGTAAATCATTTTACACTTCTCAAAGATGGAATTAGTATTTGCTTGGATCATGATCAGGAAGATAAAGAATATGAAACAATCTATGGTCTGGCACTATCGGATGGAACAACTGTAGAATATATGAACTGGGAAGCTTTCAAGAAAAATGATGAAGCTCTTGCTTTCATGAAAAGTGATGTTTCAAAGAAAGTGTATGACTTAAAACATTTCTATCATGTATTCTATCGTGAAAACCTTCAGTTTCATTGCGATTTTGATGCGATGATTGCCGCTTTTCTTGCTGACAACAACATCAATTCTTATGAGGCTTTCATTCGCGAACATAATTTTCAGGTAGAAAACCGGGATGAGATTTATGGAAAAAAAGGAAAACCAAAATTAACGGATGAATCACAGCGTTACGAATATATGAAATCTTTTGCTTCTCACTTATATGATGTTTGTGAGAAACTGAAAGAAGAACTTGTGAAAAATGACATGAAGGAACTTTTTGATACGATTGAAATGCCTTTATGTGAAGTGCTTTTTGAAATGGAAAATAATGGTGTCTGTGTTGATCAGAAAGTTTTGGATGAAATCGCTGAGGAGAAT
>CAMEUL010000110.1 GCA_945938205.1 uncultured Traorella sp.
ATTATCACTTTTTTTGTACCTGTACCTACCATTCCGCAATGATTTTACACGATCCAGCCACTTGTTTGATTTGACAAATAGGTGGTTTTTGTGTTATAAAATAAGTTGTTTCGTTATATACTATTTGATTATTTTGGAGGAAAAATATGAGTGAATTCAGTTTTGAAAAAATCGTAAATCACGCAAAAAATTCTGGTTTTGTTTACCAGGGAAGTGAGATTTATGGAGGATTAAGCAATACGTGGGATTTTGGTCCTCTCGGTGTTGAACTAAAAAACAACATCAAGATGGCTTGGTGGAAAAAATTCGTTCAGAGTTCACCTTATAATGTCGGGATCCAGTCTGCTATTCTGATGAATCCAAAAGTTTGGGAAGCAACAGGACATTTAGCTGGTTTCTCAGATCCTCTTATGGATTGTAAAAAATGTAAAACACGTCATCGTGCTGATCACCTCATCGAGGAATTTTCAAATGGAAAAGTAAATCCTGAGGGATGGAGCAATGAAGAAATGATGGCTTATATCAAAGAAAATCATATTGGATGCCCTGATTGCGGTGCTCATGATTTTACAGATATCCGTCAGTTCAACTTGATGTTCAAAACATTTCAGGGAACTTTGGAAGATGCTAAAAACACGATTTATTTGAGACCTGAAACAGCTCAGGGAATGTTTGTCAATTTTAAAAATGTGCAGCGAACCATGCGCAAGAAACTTCCTTTTGGGATCTGTCAGATTGGTAAGTCTTTCCGTAATGAAATCACACCTGGAAACTTTATTTTCAGAACACGTGAATTTGAACAAATGGAAATGGAATTCTTTACAAAACCTGGTGAAGATCTTCAGTGGTATGACTATTGGAAAAATACATGCATGGAATTTTTGACACATTATGGTGTCAAACCAGAAAATCTGCGTTTTAGAGATCATGCAAAAGAAGAACTTTCTTTCTATTCTGTTGCTACTTGTGACATTGAATATTTGTTCCCATTCGGTTGGGGAGAACTTTGGGGAATTGCAGATCGTACAGATTATGACCTGAAGCGTCATATGGAACATTCAAAGGAAAATTTAGAATATATGGATCCAATGACAAATGAAAAATATGTACCTTACTGTATTGAACCTGCAGTAGGTGTGGAACGTGTATTCCTCAGTGTGTTTGCAGATGCGTATGATGAAGAACAAATCAATGAAAAGGACACTCGAATCGTAATGCATTTACATCCTGCTTTAGCCCCAATTAAAGCATGCATTACACCACTCAGCAAAAAGCAGAGTGAAATAGGCATGAAGATATTTGAACAGTTGTGTGGTGATTTCACAGTAGACTTTGATGAAGCAGGAAGCATTGGAAAACGATATCGTCGTCAAGATGCTATCGGAACTCCTTTCTGCATCACTCCTGACTTTGATACTGAAAATGATGGATGTGTTACAATCCGTCATCGTGATTCAATGGAACAGGAAAGAATCAAAATAAGTGAATTGAACGAATATATTGCTTCAAGAACAGCATTTTAGTGAGGTAATACTATGGCTAAGTTAAGTGAAGAAAGAATCAACGAAATACGAAGCCATAGTGACATTGTGGAAGTAATTTCAAAATATGTCCCATTAACCAGAAAAGGGAAAAACTATGTGTGTAATTGTCCCTTCCATGATGATCATGACCCCTCTCTTTCCATTTCGCAGGAAAAGCAGATATTCAAATGCTTTGCTTGTGGAGCAGGAGGAAATGTGTTCACTTTTGTATCTCGTTATGAAAACATTTCTTTTGCGGAAAGTGTTCTTGAGGTTGCGAAAATCTCTCAAATTGATGTTTCTGATATCGATGAGACAAAACGGGTAGAAAATACGCGCCTAGTTCCATATTATAAAGCAAATCAAGCTTTTATTGATTATACCCATTATATATTGCTGACACCTGACTATTTCAGCATCAAAGACTATTTACATCAGCGCGGAATCAGTGATTCAGTGATTAAACATTTTGAAATTGGTTACAATCCTAGTGATGACGCTTTATATCATTACCTGAAAGCGAAGAAATTCAGTGATGAAGAATTGATCAAGAACAATCTGATACGTCTCACTGCTGATGGAATCCATGATGTATTTGCAAATCGTATTACCATCCCTATACATGATAAAATGGGAAATCCCATCGGATTTACTGCTCGAAGGATCAAGGATGGTGACGAAGCAAAATACATCAATACTACAGAAACAGAGTGTTATGTAAAAGGTCAAATCATCTTTAACTATCATCGTGCAGTTGCTGCTTCAAAAAAAACAAAACGTGTGCTTCTGGTAGAAGGAGCCATGGATGTGATTGGTTTATATAAAGCAGGCATTGAAGATGCTGTAGCTACCTTAGGTACTGCTTGTACCCGCAATCAACTGGATCTTCTAAAACGAATGCATGTGAAAATTGATGTCTTCTATGATGGTGATTCTGCCGGAACAAATGCCATTTACAAATTTGGAAAAATGGCAAGCGAAGCAGGTCTTGATTTTGATGTCGTAGCCAATCATTATGGCTTGGATCCTGATGAAATCTATGAAAAATATGGAAAAGATGAATTAGAAGCTTTAACGCACAGAACGGTTTCGTGGATTGATTTCTGTTTTGAGTATCTTCAAAAAAAATATCGTATGGAGAATTATGCAGACAGAGTTGAGTTCGCGAAAATGATGAAAGTTGAAATTGAACGAGAAAAAGAAGATTTTTTGAAAGAAAGTTATTTCAGAAAACTATATGAACTGACTCAGTTTGATATGAGTCAGTTCAAAACGGAAATTAAAAACAGTTATTCAAAAATACATACAACCCTTTTCCGCTATGGCGATAAATGTGAATATGAAATTCTCGGACAAATGCTGTTGTCAAAACAAGCAGTGAATGTATTTAAGAATGAACTGGGATTTTTGACCAGTTCCGTTTGTAATCAACTAGCTTTGTATCTTATCAATGAATATCGCACAAAAGATGAAATCAATGTTGCTGATTTATTGAATCAGATCAAAGAAGAAGATGTGAAAGATCTATTATTGGATTTAAGTGAATGGGAATTAGCGCCAGTGAAGATGGATTTACAGGTATTCCAAGATGCCATTTTCAAAATAAAAGTAAAATGTCAGAATGCAAAAATCAAGGAATTATCAGATTTGGCCAAAAAAATGACAAATCCACTTGATAAAGCAAAATTGATGAATGAAATTATTGAACTTAAACGAAAATTATGATCTGACATATCAGTAAGGAGAAATTATGAAGCAAGATATTAAAAGTTTAAAGACATTAGATGAGATCAAAGAAGACTTTTTAAATCAATATCAAACAAATCATGTGTTGACTCAGAAGGATGTATCAAAAGCAATCGAACATCTTGAACTGAATGATGATGAAAGTGAAGATTTGTTTGAATGGTTCAATAAAAATGATATCGAAATCATGGAAGATGAAGATGACATAAATTTAAATGATCCTTCTATCGTTCTTGATGAGGCAGATGATCTCAGTGATTTTGATATTGATCTCGAAGATGAATTCAGTGATGATACTCTCGCAAGTGATATTGAATCCTTAGAGCAGTCTTTTGCTAATTCATCATCAGCAAAAATAAATGACCCAGTAAAAATGTATCTGAAAGAAATTGGTCGTGTAGATCTTTTGAATCCAGAAGATGAACCTGAAATTGCACGTCGTATTCAGGAAGGAGACGAAGAAGCCAAAAAGATTTTAATCGCTGCCAACCTCCGACTTGTTGTAAGTATAGCAAAAAAATATGTTGGCCGTGGTATGTTATTCTTGGATCTAATTCAAGAAGGGAATATGGGACTCGTGAAAGCTGTAGAGAAATTTGATTATACCAAAGGTTTCAAGTTTTCTACTTATGCAACTTGGTGGATTCGTCAGGCAATTACTCGTGCTATTGCTGACCAGGCAAGAACTATTCGTATTCCGGTACATATGGTGGAAACCATCAATAAACTGACACGTATTCAGCGACAGCTGGTGCAAGATCTGGGTCGTGATCCAACGGCTGAAGAAATTGCGGAAAAGATGGAAGGTATTTCTCCTGAAAAAGTCAGAGAAATCCAAAAGATTGCACTTGAACCTGTATCTCTTGAAACTCCTATTGGTGAGGAAGATGATTCTCATTTAGGTGATTTCATTGAAGACAAAGATGCACTTTCTCCAGATGAATATGCAAATAATCAACTGCTGAAGGATGAAATCAATCTAGTGCTTCAAGGATTGACGGATCGAGAAGAAAAAGTGTTACGTTTACGTTTTGGATTGTATGATGGAAGAACCCGAACACTTGAAGAAGTAGGGCGTGAATTCAATGTAACACGTGAACGTATTCGACAGATCGAAGCTAAAGCATTAAGAAAACTAAAACATCCAACACGTTCAAAACGTTTAAAGGATTTTGTCAATAAGGCGCAATGAGAATTTCTAAAAGAATTCAAGAAATAGAACAACTAATTCCTCAAAACTGTATCCTGGCAGATATTGGATGTGATCATGCATATTTGGATGTATTGGCGATTCAACACGGAAAATGCAAGAAAAGTTATGCTTGTGATGTTGCAAAAGGACCACTTGAAAATGCAAAAAGAGTGATCAATGAAAATCATTTGAATAACATCGTAATTCCAATTCTTTCATGTGGACTTGAAAATGTGCCAAGTGATGCAAATGTTTGTGTCATTGCAGGAATGGGATTTGAAACAATGAAGTCTATATTGGAGAATAAAAAACTTCAGCAATTTCATACACTGATCCTTCAGTCCAACAGTGATGTGATGGAACTCAGAAAATGGCTGATTGCGAATCATTGGATCATAACCCAAGAAAAAATGATTCATGAAGGTCATTTCTATGTCATTTTAGTTTGTGAAAAGGGAACAGATACCTATACAGAAGAGGATTATCTTTTCGGAAAAAGCGGACATGATGAAGTTTTTCATGATTATCTGCTTTTCAGAAAAAATAGAATTGAATCCATTATCAATCAACTGAAAGATCCAAGCAGCATCCAAGAATTTAAGCACCTTTTGGAATTGATTGATAAAAAAATGAAACAGTTTTGAAAATGCATCAAAAATGATGCATTTTTTGTTTTCTGTATCATAATAATATAATAATTCTAAAGGAAAAAATAACAAAAACTGGTTTTAATAATTTACTTGTATAAAAAAACAGGAAATATCCTGTTTTCATTTTTATATGATATCTTTGATATTCATTTTGGTCACATTATTTCCTTCTAAATACTGAATGATCTGTTGAGTGATACGTGT
>CAMEUL010000111.1 GCA_945938205.1 uncultured Traorella sp.
AAAAAGGGTGGATAAATAATAACTCAAAGCCAAAACACTTTTCTTTACTGGAGAGATCGTAAGATCATTACGGGCACCGGATACTTTGTCCTGCACCATTAATAAATTCGAACAAAAGGCAACGGTGATACATGCCACTGCCAATAGAGAAGATGCCAATTCACCTCCGACACATCCCCAGATCAGTGAATCCGACACACTGATAGGAGCCGTTTCTAACGCACTTCGAAAAGTATCCTCATAGACATTACTTAAAAAGGTGGCATACAGTACCAAAAGGATCAAAGGGGTGACCAAGGATGTGAAAAACATTCCTTTATCTTTAAAAAATAAGTTTGTGTTACGTTTGACTAATGCCAGAAGTGTTTTCATTGCATCATCCCTCCTGTCAGTTTCTTACCGGTAGCAGCCAAAAAGACATCATCCATCTTCCCTTTGACAATTTCATAATCTTTGAAACATTGTGGATGTTTTAAGATCAGATCTGTCGCTTGGGCAGTGCTTTTGACTTCGATACGAAAAGCATCTTTGATCATTTCATAAGGAACTTCCAGTTTTTTCACATCTTCTTCATGGATATTATAGAGTGTAATAAAATCACCGGTATATTTGTTTTTCAGCTCTAAAGGAGTCCCTTCCGCAACAATTTTTCCGCTATCCAGAATAATGACATTATCTGCATCTGCTGCTTCTTCCATATAGTGAGTGGTTAAAAATACAGTCAGTTGTTTTTCCTTTCTTAATTTTTCGATCGTATTCCACAAAAGCTTGCGTGTTTGAGGATCTAACCCGGTTGTCGGTTCATCCAGGATCAAGATCTTTGGATCATGAAGAAGAGCTCGCGCGATATCAATTCTTCTTCTTTGACCACCGGACAGTTTTCCCACGGTTCGTTTCATCAGATCTCTAAAATCAAGGAGTTCAGCGAGCTCATTGACACGCTCTTGATACTTTTTTCCTGTTATGCCATATAAAGCAGCACGGCTTTTCAGGTTGGCATCCACATTTAAGGCTTTATCTAACACAGAATTTTGAAAGACAACCCCTAGCTCTTTTTTGATCGATGCACTCTCATGATCTAAATCTTTATCACAGATCATAACATTTCCATGGTCTTTTTCCAGTTGTCCGCACAGTATATTGATCGTTGTACTTTTTCCGGCTCCATTGATGCCTAAAAAGGCAAACAAGTCACCTTCATTGACATGAAAACTTAAATCCTGTACGGCTTTCACATCTTTGAAGGATTTTGATAAATGTGATATTTCGATAATGTGTTTTTCTTTCATATTCAACCTTTCTTTTGATTCAGATTATGCATAAGCCTTGTGGCTTTTTAATACTATTCATTTTTTTCTTCACGTGCCGCTTCCTTCAAATAGGTTTTCTTAGTTTTGATCATGGTCAGAATTCCTGCAAAGACCAGACCCAGTCGGTCAGCAATTTCTTCTTCACTGAATTCACATACTTTCATAGCACATAAAGAACCAATGCCGTAAGCATAGATCCACAGCTGTTCAAAAAGGGTATTGGCTTCATTCTGACTTAAGGTATGTTCCTTTTGAAGCAGATGGATGCATATGTCTTTAAACGTGCCCAGTTCATTCAGATACTGCTTAAAACTCTGATTCCCAGAATATTCCTCCATATAAAGCAGTTTGTACTGTTCTGGATTTTCAATGGCATAGGAAATCATGCGCATCCCAATTCTTTTAAAAGCAGGGGAATAATCTTCATAATTTCCAAGATATTTTTCAAATTCTTTTAAAGCTAATTCTCTTGCTGCCTGTTTCACTTCTTCCATGTTTTTGAAGATCGTGAAGATGGGACGAGCAGATGATTTAAGATGATCTGCGAGATTTCTGGCCGTCAAAGCATTGATACCTTCTTCTTTTATAATATTTAAGGCTGTCATTGCGATTTCTTCTTTTGTGAATTTTGGTTTGGGTGGCATATTTCCTCCTTTTAAAAACATCGTTCTAAAACATAGTTTTAGTATAAATTTGAATGAAATATCTGTCAAGAGGCATTGAACCTGTAACTTATTTCATTTAGAATAAATGCGAGGTGATAGGTATGTATGATTTTGAGAGCCGATTAAATCGTAAAATAACGGGAGCTGTCAAATGGCAAGCAAGAAACACGAAACAGGAGGAGTATTCTGAAGACATCATTCCACTCAGTGTAGCTGACATGGAATTTAAGGTCATGGATGAAGTCAAAGAGGCATTGCATGAAGCGGTTGACATTTATGATCCTTATGGCTATCAGGGCTGCACAGAAGCCTATTTGGAAAGTGTTTGTGATTGGATGAGAAAACGTCATCATGCGGAAATAGAAAAGGAATGGATCGTGACCAGTGATGGAGTAGTGGATGCGCTGAAAAGAAGTGTAGAGCGATTCACAAATCCTGGGGAAGGTGTCATTATCTTCACTCCGGTTTATCCCCCTTTCTTTAAGGCAGCCGCATGCAATGAAACACGAGTACTTGAATGTCCTCTTCTGAATGATCATGAAAACTATTCCATTGATTTTGATACATTTGAGAAACTGGCACAGGATCCAAGAACGACGATGTTATTGTTATGCTCTCCACACAATCCGGTTGGGAGAGTCTATTCAAGAGAAGAACTCAATAAAATTGTATCAATATGTAAGAAAAATCATCTATGGCTCATTGCGGATGAAATCCATCATGATCTCATCCTTGAAGGTGTATCATTTACCAGCATGCTGGAATATGTGAAGGAATATAACCATATCGTTGTTTGCACATCCGCTTCCAAGTCATTCAATTTGGCAGGTCTCAAACTCAGCAACATTCTGATTCCGGACATAGATGCAAGAAATCAATATATTGGAGGAGATCATTTCTCAATCAATCCTTTTTCCATGGCAGCCACCCAATGTGCTTATGAAAAAGGAGAAAGATGGCTGAAGGAAATGATGCAGGTGGTAAAGAAAAATAATGAAATCTGTAAGCAGTTCTTTCAAGAATATTTTCCAAAAAGTTCTTTTCCAAGGCTTCAGGGAACCTATCTGATGTGGATCAATATGAACAGTTATTATGCCAATGAGGATGAAATGTTTGAAGATCTTTATGATGTGGCAAAATTTGTGGTAAATCGTGGAAGTACGTTTGGCAAAGAAGGAATGGGTTATATGCGCATCAATTTGGCACTACCTACTCATCTTCTGGAAGAATCACTGAATCGTTTAAAACAATTGGTTGAAAAAAATAAAAAAATTTAAGTAATTTTTAACACAAAAGAATATTTTTATGCTAATATATCTAACGATAGAGTTATTACATAAAGGCTGGTACTAAATTTCCCTTTTCATTCATTTCTCATATCAGCTGGTAACTCTATCTTCCCTATACATGACTCGACTTTGTCGTCATATACTATAAGCAGGTGAATTATGAAAAAATCAGCACTTGCTTTTTTTATTTTCTTTTGCTTTGTTTCCACAGCCAGCATGGCTTCTCAATTCATTCCTTATCTAAATGAAGTTGGCTTTTCTTCTTTATCCAAAAATGCTCTTCTGGCTGGGAGTGCCATATTAACCTTTATTTTGGCTTTTTATCTAGGTAAGAAAAGTGACAGTGAAGGAGTTTTAAAGCCTTCATTGAAAATGACACTGTTTGGTTTTCTTCTGATTGTCATTCTGTCCTGGTTTGTGGACTTTATGTTTGTCAAGGGTATTCTTTTAGGTATCATGTTTGCCCTCATACGCAGTGTGATGAGTTTATCGGAAACCCTGATTCTTTCCATAAAGAAAAAGAAGTTTCCTCAATTTCATAGTTTTGCGGCCATTGGCATGATCACAGGCTCTTTGTTGGTAGGATCAAGATCCCTTGCATTCCGTTATGTAGTATGCATTATTTCTTTGCTCATGGCTTTTTTCTTTCTGGGAAAAATAAAAGAAGAAAGAAAAGAACCTGTACAGATCTCTTTGGATTCCATCCAGCAGCTACTTCAAAACAAAAATTATTTGTTGATTTTGGGACTCTTCTTTTTTCTGATGATGATTGGTTATGCTGATCAGTATATCGTAGTGGATAAAATGACAGCACTGGGTGCTTCCTCTGCAATGATTTCTATGAAATATGCCATTCAAGCCAGTATGGAAATTCCGGTATATTTGGGAATGAATGTTCTTTTCTCAAAAATAAAAACATCTTCGCTCCTTCTGATCTGCATCCTGATGAGTGGAGTGAAGTTTTTTCTTTATGGATGGGCAGATCAGGCTTCTTTTATTGTCGTCATTTCATTGCTTCAGATCGTAACACATCCCCTCATCGTTGTATTATCTAAATCGATGATCCAAAAAATTACGCCAAAAGATTTGATGGCGACATCACAGATCGTAGGTTCTGCTTTCTATTTGGGATTGAGCGGTGTCGTAACACCGATTCTTTCACAGATTCTTTCTGTTTTTCTCAATCAGGATCAAATCTTGTATGTTTTTGCTATTCTGACACTTTTTCCATTGATTCTTTGGTTTTTTGTACGAAAGTATGATAAAGTTAACATGGTGATGAAAATGAAAACATATTTGATCGATCTGGATGGCACGATGTATCGTGGCAATGAGAATATTGATGGCGCAAGAGAATTCATTGCGTACTGTCTGAAACAAAAGATTCCTTTTTATTTTCTGACTAATAATGCTACCCGCACAAAAAAACAGAATCGTGAGCATATGGAAAAACTGGGATTTTCTGGTATACAAGATGAACACTTTTTCACGAGTTCCATGGCAGCAGCCAGAACCATGCGTAAATTAGGTTATACCAAAGCACAATATATTGGACAAGATGGACTTTATGAGGCCCTGATAGAGAATGACTTTGTAATCAGTGAGACACCGGAATGTCTGTTTGTGGGATTGGATAAGAAGGCGGATTATGAGAAATATTCCAAAGCGCTTCAGTATCTTTTGAAGGGGGCCAAACTTGTTGGAACGAATTCGGATCGCCTTTTGGCCAATGGAGATACTTTTACCGTCGGTAATGGTGCCATTGTCGATATGTTTGAATATGCCAGCGGGCAGAAAAGCATGAAGATAGGAAAACCCAATGCCCCTATCCTTTATGAGGCATTAGAGTATT
>CAMEUL010000112.1 GCA_945938205.1 uncultured Traorella sp.
TTCATTCAATTATTCAACTTATTGCTTTTACTTTCCGCAATTACTTGACACTAACTGTCCACGTTGCACTCATATTCCACAGTTGTACGCCATTCACCAATCTGATTTTCCCATGCATTTGGGACCATGCGCACCTTTTGAAAGCCCGACAGTTCATAAACATGCTGCGCTCTAGTATTTTCCAGATCCGTTGATAAAACAATTTTCTGAAACTTCAGATCGAAAAAAAGATGTTTCATCAGCATCCTTAAATAAATTCTACCGAGACCATGATCCTGATATTTTTCTTCACAGATCTTGATCCCAATATCTACGATTTCTTGATCTAATCTTCTATAAATCATTTCTCCGATACAAACATCATCCGCCTCTAGCATCATTCGTAAAATATTGCCTTCCTGATTTTCTTTCAGCTTTTCTTTTACTTCTTCTTCATTTGTATGTAAACCATTTGGAAAACCGGCATGTGCCATCACTTGTCCATCATTCCACCAAATGACCAACTGCTTCGCATCTTCTATGGCAGCTGGACGAATGCTTAAATTTTTGTATACCAGTTTCATCAAGATTCCTTCCTATAGATTTGAATGTCAAAATCAATGATCGTTTTGCATTTTTCAAGTGCTTCCAATTTCTGTGCACTATCTTTATTGCTCTTCCAGTAATAAGGTGTCATCATAAACAGATCCTGAATATCTTGATTGTTTTCAATCAAGATTTCATCCGTTATTCTTTCTTGTCGAATGAGTTTCAATGAATCATGTTCCAAAATTTCAATTTCATTTTCATACACTTCGGTATAAAGGATCCTTTTAAAATCATACAAATGGTGAACATGAGGTGCCACACGAAGATAAATGCCATCTTTCTTCAAAAGACGCTCTACTTCCTCGAGAGGAGCCGGTGCAAAAATATTGGTGATCACATCCACACTTTCATTCTCCATTGGCACATGAAAAATACTGGCTAGAATATACTGACTGTTTTTATCCTCACGAGAAGCCAGTTTCAAAGCATCCTTGCTCAAATCGATCCCAAAACACTGCTTAGCATGTTGGGCCATTCCTTTTGTATAATATCCTTCGCCACAAGCCAGATCCACCAAAACTTCAGGCTGATATTCTTGGATAAGATCTTCCAGTTTATTCTTCAAGATATCATAGTAACCATGATTCAAAAAATGATGACGTGCCAAAACCATTTCCTTAGAATCGCCACTCACCTTAGAAGCACTCATCAGAAGATTGACATATCCCTGCTTGGCAATATCAAAATTATGACTATGCACACATTGAAAACTTTTTTCCTTTTGAATTAACTTTTCCTGACAAATAGGGCAGATCATAGAATAGCCTTTCGTGCATCACTGTAAATTACTTCAAAATCAGCATAGGTCACATCCTGATACTCTTCATCATTTTTTCGATAGATCATGACCATATTGCGATCATCTTTATAAATCTGATAAGTGATGCCATTCAGTTCGATATCTCCAAAATCCAATTTGTTTTCATCTTTGGCCATCTTGGTTTCAAGATCTGCAATTTCTTCCTTTTCAATACGCCAAGTATACACACCATAAATCGGACATGCCTTGATCAAAATCAATGTTCCTTCCACTTTTTCTTCATTCAGTTTACGGAACTTGTTTTCAATATTGGAAACAATCTGAACTTCTTGATCAAAATCCACCTGACTCAATACCTTTTTGTAATCCTCAAAAGTTTCATAAGGAACAATGATCTGACTGACAGGATTTCCCACAAAAGCATCCTTGGCTATTTCAGGTACTTCCAATCTGGAGAACGTCATTTTTGTAATCTTGTTGTTGGCAAAAGCACGGCTTTCGATCCATTTGATCTTTTTATGAAAACGAACTTCTGTCAAATAATTTCCTTCAAATGTATCAGCACCAATACGTGTTGCTTTTTCGCCTAAATGGATCTGATACAAATTTTTTCTACGAAAATCATCTCCATCGATCACCAATACAAAATCATTAAAATACAAATCACCATCTTTATTCAAATAATATTTCTTTTCAACCATTTTCTTTCTCCTTATGTTGAATGATACAAACACATCCCTGATGTACTGTAATTCTGCTTTTCTTTTGTATAAACTCATTATCGATTCCTAATGGATAAGCATTGCTCAGTATCGCATGATCGAGTGGATACTTTAAGTTTTCTATGGAAACTAAAGAGTTATCATTCAGTGAAAAAACACTGATATATCCTTTTTCATATTCTGAATATTCAATACATCCCTCACCCATCACATCTATACTTACATTTTTTGAGATCATCACACCATGAGCATCATGATCTAAAAGATACTTCAGACATTGAATGTTGGCGAGGGTATGTTCGATGCGTCCTCCCATGCCTCCATAGATCACAAACTCATGATATCCTTGATTTACACCTTCTTGAATGCCCAACAGCATATCCGTGTCATCTTTTTCAGGCTGAGAGCGATTTACTTTCACATCTTTAATTTCATTTTTGTAGGAATCAAAATCCGATACGACAAGATGAGGTGTGATTTTCAACTGCTGACAGTAAGCATAGCCTCCATCGCAGGCAATCACTAAATCTTCTTTTTCAATAGGAATTTCTTTTTCATAAAATTCCCCAGCTCCAATCAAAATGCATTTTTTCATGCAATTATTGTATCACATTTCATCTGTTTATTGATATGATATTTTACCCGCAAAAAAAGAAAAAGGAGAATTCATGTATTCTTCCGAATGATTATTTCTTTGATCGTCTTTTTTTGTTTTGGTTGTTTTTGAGACAATCAAATATGAGAAAAAAGATTAGCATCCATTTATATGAAGATTTACATTTTTTTGGATAAAACAAAAAGCGCTTTACGCGCTTATTGTATAATATTGGTGGGCCCGGCCGGAATCGAACCGGCACGGGTTATTCACCCGAGGGATTTTAAGTCCCTTGCGTCTACCAGTTTCACCACGAGCCCACTGGAGGTTCCTGCCAGATTCGAACTGGCGATCACAGAGTTGCAGTCTATTGCCTTACCACTTGGCTAAGGAACCATCGTTTTGCTTGTCTATTATATAAAATAAAAAAAGAAAATGCAAGTTGAAATTGCATTTTCTTTAAATTTTCGTTTTATTGTGCTTTTACCTTGACCCAAAGTTCAGATAATTTAGCGGTCAATTCTTTATTATAGACAAATACTTCATCTTTTTCATAACCACTTCTTGGAATATAAGCTTCATTCATATCTAAGCTCAATTCATCCAAAATAACGTCATTGCTAGAAGCATATCCGGCGTATTCAGAATTCTGTCGAGAAATTTCATCGCTCATGATGAAATTGATGAAAACATGTGCTAGATCCGGATTGGCGGCATTCTTTGGAATGACCATCGCATCGCTCCACAGATTCGTTCCTTCTTTTGGACAATAATATCCCATATCTTCATTTTCATCCAAAATGGTCACTGCATCACCTGAATAAACCACTGCCAGATCTTTTCTTCCGGCAGACATGGAATCGATGACTTCATCAGTCACATAAGCAGGAGACATGGTGCGATTGATTTCTTTCAACCAATCATAAGCTTCGCTAATTTCAGTTTCATCAGATGTATTCATGGAATAACCGAGGGCTTTAAATGCCATCATGAAAGAATCACGTTCAGAATCATACATGTAAATTCTTCCTGAATATTTTGTATTGTGGAATATACTGAATCCTTCATTTTCAAGATCATTCAGATCCACATTGTTTTTATTGTAGACAATACCTACACTTCCCCAGAAATAAGGGACGGAATAGTCATTATTTGGATCATATGGAAGATTCTTGACACCTTCTGACAGCTTGGACAGATTAGGGATCTTGCTATGGTCCAGTTTCTGAAGCATATCTTCCTGAATCAGACGTTCGATCATGTAGTCACTAGGAACTAATACATCATAAACATCTCCTGTCTGAAGTTTGGTATACATGGCTTCATTGGACAAAAAGGTTTCATAAACTACTTTGACACCATACTGATCTTCAAACTCTGAAATCACATCTTCACCGATGTATTCACCCCAGTTGAACACTTTCAGTGTCTGACCTTCAAATTCATCTGTTATAGCATTGTTGCCTCTTGCACATCCGCCCAGAAGAAGCAAAGAACAGATCAACATCCAAAATTTTTTCATTGCATTACGCCTCCTTTTTTCTTTCTTAACATAGGTATGACATTAATCAGAATCAATACAACAGTAATGATCACAATAACCAGAGTAGAAATGGCATTGATCGATGGATTGATTCTTTTTGACATGGAATAAACAAGTATTGAAATATTGCTGACACCATTTCCGGTAACAAAGTAACTGATTACAAAATCATCAATGGACATCGTAAAGGCAATCAGCGATCCGGAAACGATTCCCGGAAGGATCTGAGGGACAATGACCTTGATCAGGGCCTGCCATGGAGTAGCTCCCAGATCTAGTGCTGCCTCTGCCAAATTGGGATCCAGTGATCTTAATTTAGGTGAAACAGAAAGCATCACATATGGTGTACAGAACATGATATGTGCCAACAGCAGAGTCATAAATCCTTTCTCCAAAACCTTGAAACTTGAAAACAGCATCAACAAGCCAATGGCTGTTACAATTTCAGGATTCATGATACAAAGATTGTTGACCTGATCCATCACCAGATAGCCCAATGGCTGCAATGGTTCCCACAATCGTAGAAATCACAGTTGCCAGAATAGCTATCAGGAAAGTATACCAGATGGCTTCCATCATTGGACGGGATTCAAACATTCTTTCATACCATCTTAAAGAGAACCCTTTGAATACTGTCAATGATTTGGAATCATTGAAGGAAAAGACAATGGTATAAAGAATTGGCAGGTAGAAGAACACCATGAGCAGTGCCAAATAGCATTTTGAAAATATTTTTTTCATGCTGTCCTCCTTTTCGCAGGATCTTTATCCACTTTTTTGGTTAAATAGAGAGATAACAGAATAATCAGTGCCATGATCAGTGAAATCGCACTACCTTTGTTCCAGTCACCCGTTGTCAGGAAATAGTTTTCAATGACATTACCG
>CAMEUL010000113.1 GCA_945938205.1 uncultured Traorella sp.
AGGAATCTATCTGTCGCATCCACATAAATCAGATTGGCATGAAGCTGATTTCTAAATACTTCGACAACACTCTCTGACTCGTTCTTACGCATTAATCCATGATTGACATGTACACAGACTAACTGCTGACCGATGGCTTTAATTAATAAAGCTGCAACCACAGAAGAATCTACACCACCTGATAAAGCAAGTAAAACTTTCTTGTCGCCAACTTGTTTTCGAACCAATTCAACCTGATCTTCAATGAAATTTTTCATATTCCAGTTTGCTTCGGCTTTACAGGTGTCAAATATAAATTTCTGAAGTGTTTCCACATCAGGAAGTTCTTTATACTGTTCACATTTAGCCGTTGGATGATCCACAGCAATCACAGGATATCCCAAATCGTATATAACAGGATCCACTTCGACAGCTTTGCCATCAACAATGCGGTTTTCTCCACCATTTAAGATAATCCCTTTCACATTATCAAGTGCCTTCAGTTCTTTTGAGGTGATGTCATGTGGGTGAATTTCGCTATAAACACCCAATGCACGAATTTCTCTGGCAAGAACAGTATTTTGGGTGCTTCCCATGTCTAAGATAACGATCATATCTTGTTTCATCTTATTGCTCCTCTTACTTATCCGTTGTGTAGTTATCAAAATATCCCTGAATATGAATAACTGGAGTTCCCTTATCACCGGAACCGCTTGTTAGATCACATAATGAACCAATTAGATCTGTCAGTCTTCTTGGTGTTGTTCCTTGTGCAGCCATATTCCCTACAAGACTTCCTTCTTTTTCTTTGATCTTTGTGGAAATAGCTTCTTTTAAAGCTTCACCTGTTAGATCTTTGAAGTCATTGTCTGCAAGATATTTCAATTTTAGTTCATTTGGAGTTCCTTCAAGTCCAGGAGTATTGGCGACAGAAACACATGGATCTGCCAGTTCCCAAATCTTCCCAACCGGATCCTTGAAGGCACCATCACCGTAAACCATGACCTCCACGCATTTACCCGTTTTTTCCAGGATCTTAGCTTGTACTTCTTCGACTAGAGGCATGCAGTCTCTTGGAAACAATTTCACAGATTCTTCAGTTGCTTTATTTGAACCCAAAAGACCGAAACGTTCATTGCATCCACTACCATCTACTGAACTTGTCAGAATGTCATCCATACCACAAACAATCTCTGCTCCTGCAGTCTTTAAAATACGTTTTGTTCTTGCACGTGTATGAATGTCACATGTCAAAACATTTTTTGTATAATTCAAGATTTCTTTTGGATTATTGGCAAAGATCACTTCTACTTCAGCTCCCTGTTCCTGAATCAGTTCGCTGTAATAAGAAACATAATCTACACCAGTAAATGTATGTTTGTTGTCGCCGAAGAGTTGACGATAACGTTTTAGATCTAATACATCACTATATGGATTGATTCCTGCTTCATCCAGTTTATCGAGTGACACAAGTTCATTTCCTACTTCATCACTTGGATAACTTAACATTAATACAATTTTTTTAGCTCCTCTGGCAATTCCTTTAAGGCAGATTGAAAAACGGTTTCTTGAGAGAATTGGGAAAATCACGCCAATAGTCTCACCACCCAATTTTTCTTTTACATCTTTTGCGATTGCATCAATAGATGCATAGTTTCCTTGTGCTCTGGCAACAATTGATTCCGTTGCTGCAATAATATCTCTATCACGAATTTCATATCCTTCGCTTTTCGTAGCTTTCAAAACACTTTCAACAATAATATCTGCCAAATTATCTCCTTCACGGATAATCGGACAACGAATTCCTCTTGATATTGTACCTACACGTCTTTCCATAATATCGACCCCTTTTTTCTTGAATACAATTACCTCTTCTACTTTATCATACAACCACTTGTTTTTCTAGCATTTCTATAGAAACCTAATATAAATTTTAATATTTTTTGATATCTTTTTATAAGTCTTATCCAATTTATATATTCTTTTTTTCTAACAAATCTTTTCTTACATTTATTCTAGTATTTTCATTAATTAGAATTTAAAATGAAGTTACCGTAATGAAAGAATTTAATTAGTTAAAATACGTTAAATATTCTATGAAATTTAGGAGGAACTGATAGATAAAAATTCATTACAATTTCAAAACTTTAATAATTTTTTGATGAAGCAACAATTTTTTTTGATCAAATTAACAATTGATAAATCATTCGTAAAAACGAAACGGTTATTTTCCATTTATTGATTCATACATTTTCCACCAAAACATTATTTAAAGAGATATAGTTTTCTACTTGTTTTTCCATAAAAAAAAGGCTTTTCATTAAGAAATCGCCTTTTTAATGTGTATTATTTGAATACTTCTTTTAATTCATTTACGATGTTTTTATCACCAGTGTATTTTCCTAAAGCTACCTTTGGTGAACCGCCGCCGTTAATACCAAATTGTTCCTGTAATTGTTTGAAAATATTTCTTGCATTTCCACCTTTTGATAATACAGCTACATTTAAAACGTTATCAATTGTACTATATAGGATACGATCATCGTCAACCATATTTGATAAAGCATTTGAAACCATTCTAAGTTCTCCGGCATCATTACAAATATATTCAGTTACTGAATCACTATTTACTAAATCTTTTGCTTTATATTCAATTAAACTTGTTTTTAGATCATTAACTTCTTTCTTTAAAGCTTTCAGATTGTTATTCATTTCAGTTGCTTTATCATTTAGATCATAGATATTTACACCCAAATTCTTAGATAATTCTTCTAGTAATAGATGATCTTTCTTAGCTAACAAACTTACTGCATTACCGCATGCAAAGTGTACCTTTGTACCTCTGGATGTTTTCTCTTTTGATAGAATGACAAATGAATTGATATCTTTCGTTGAATTCACATGCAATGTACCGCATGGTTGAGTATCTAAATCACCAAATGACACAATACGCAGTTCATCAAACTGCTGATATTTTGGATCATCATAATCTTTACCATTAATATATTTAATAGTAACAGGAATGTCTCTAGCAATGACTTCATTCATATAATCTTCTACTTTATTTAGATGTTCATCATCTAAATTTTTGATATTTACTTCAAACCATTCATTATCGGGATTGACACCAACTGAAGGAATATAAGCATCCATTTTCGCATAATAACCATCTAAAATATGTAGAGCACTTTGAACAGTTGTATTGACATTTCTTGTCCATGCATCAACTTCCATATAAATTGGATCCATTAATTCTCCATCAACTTTATGCCACAAAATTTCATCTTCATATTTTAAATCGATGACTTTTAATCCATTAATTGTTCCTTCATCTTTTAACATGCCACCCTTTTCACCATAAAAAATGGTTTCTTCAAAACTGTAATAACCATCACAGCATTCTTTAATCTTTGTTTCTAGTTTTAAAATACTGTAATTATCTAAGTACTTGTTCATTATGATCACCTCGATTTTTATTATACTACTCAGTGCAATTTATTTCATCACTTGGAATCATTTTTCATAAATATAAAGCAAACAATTACTGTTTGTTAATATCGAACATTAGGAGTGATTATAATAAATCGCTAAAATACAATTTAATTAAAAATGCCGATTTTACTCGGCTTTCATTTATTCGAACTCAATGGTTCCTGGAGGTTTTGATGTAATATCCAGCATTACTCGATTGACATGTGGCACTTCATTGACAATACGGTTTGAAATGACTGCTAATAAATCAAATGGAATTCTAGCCCAATCAGCTGTCATACCATCAATCGAAGTAACGGCACGAATTGCAATCGCATAGGAATAAGTTCTCTGATCTCCCATGACACCCACTGATTTCATGTTTGTGAGTGCAGTGAAATACTGCCAGATATCTCTTTCCAGTCCTGCTTTTTTGATTTCTTCACGTAAGATGGCATCACTTTCACGAACCATCATAAGTTTTTCTTCGGTGATTTCTCCAATTACTCGAATTCCTAAACCTGGTCCTGGGAATGGCTGACGCCAAACCATTTCTTCAGGTAAACCTAATTCAATACCCAAAGCTCGAACTTCATCCTTAAACAAGGTATTTAATGGCTCGATTAGTTTAAACTGCATATCTTCAGGTAATCCGCCAACATTATGATGTGACTTGATGGTTTGTGCAGTTTTTGTTCCGGATTCAATGACATCTGTATAAAGTGTTCCCTGTGCCAACCATTTGATGTTTTCACCTGAAACGATCTTTTTGACTTCTTCATCAAAGGTATATACAAATTCATTTCCAATGATCTTACGTTTCTTTTCTGGGTCACTGACACCTTCCAATTTTGACAGGAAACGGTCTTTCGCATCAATCTTCACCAGATTCAGATTCATTTCACGTCCAAACAGATCCATGACTCCTTCTGCTTCTCCTTTACGTAAAAGACCATGGTCAATGAACATACAATACAATTGATCACCAATGGCTTTATGAAGAAGTGCTGCTACAACAGAAGAATCGACACCTCCTGATAAAGCTAAAAGCACCTTATCATCTTTTACCTGTTCACGTATCTTTTCTATTTGCATGTCAATGAAACTTGACATGGACCAATTATTCTGTGCATGGCATACTTCAAATACAAAATTACGCAGAATATCATTTCCAAATTCTGAATGACGTACTTCCGGATGAAACTGTAAAGTATAAATCTTTTTGTCTGCATTGCTAGTGGCAGCATAAGGGCAAGTATCACTGGATGCATCTCTCACAAATCCTTCAGCTAACTGATCTACCTGATCTCCATGACTCATCCAAACGATTTGTTTCTTTGGAAGATTCTTGAAAATTAAAGAATCCGTATCAATCGTGATTTCACAACGACCATATTCTTTAGTTTCACATGGTTTGACATGTCCGCCATTCATGTAATGTGTCATCTGCATTCCATAACAGATGCCAAGAATCGGAATGCCGCTGTTAAAAATCTCAGGATCACATTTGAATGCATCCTCTTCATAAACACTATTGGGTCCTCCACTGAAAACAATTCCTTTCACATCACCCATTGCGATAATTTCTTTGAGAGT
>CAMEUL010000114.1 GCA_945938205.1 uncultured Traorella sp.
TTTTCATGATTGGCTTTTTTCATGGCTACAAAAACCGCAAATTCATAAACCCATGGCTGTTGGATAAAAGTTTTATATTCTTCATTTTCTTCAAAATGAGAAAAAGCTTCGCGTAAATAGACTGCTTTAAACTGACGAACACCTTCATAATCAATCTTATCCGCTGACGCATGATAATTCTCTAAATGTTCTATCAGTCCTTTTTCTTTTAAGAGTTCTAAACTGATATAAAGTTCATCCATGGCCTTTGAAGATAACGACTGATAAGGACTGTTTCCAAACCCTAATGGATTTAAAGGCAGTATCTGCCACATCTTGCATCCACACTCTTGTAACATGTCTACAAATTCATAACTTGTCGGTCCAAAGTCTCCAATGCCAAAAGAAGAAGGCAAAGAGGCAATGGGAATCAATAATCCTGCTTTTCTCATAAATACCTACTCATAAAGAACAACGGAAGAATAACCAGCGAGTGTGATCTGTTCATCCTTCACATGGTTTTGACTGTTTGTCGTATCATAGGAAGCATATTGTTGATTCCATGAAATAGTTTGTGTTTCACCACTGAAATTATGAATCACATATAATGCCTGATCATTTTCATAGATCTTCATGGCATAAATTGTTTCATTGTTTACGCTGATGGCTTCTATCTTACCGGTTTCATATAAAGTAGACTTATTTCGAATGCTGGCTATCTTCTTGTAATGATTTAATAAAGAATTACTGTCTTTTAACTGATCCTTTACTGAAGAGTCAATCTGGCTTGAATAATTGGCTCCCGGTGGATTGTAAGGAATACCGGTTTTATCTTGTGTATCCCAAAGCATTGCAAGACGCTTGTTAGGATCATCTCCACTGCCCAGCATGCCGATTTCTTCTCCATAATACATGTATACTCTTCCCGGTGAAAGCAAGAGCACACTGGCCATCAGTTTTGCTTTTTCTGGATTGTTCGCAAAGAAGGCACCGCTTCTTCCCTGATCATGGTTGCTTAAGAATACTGAATCAATTGCTTCAGGATTCTTTTCTAAGATCGTGTTATGATAGCGAACCATCCAACTAGCCAGAGTTGCACCTTCTTCACCGCGAATGCTGCTGACAATGCTTCCCGTCGTACCACTTGCCGGAAAGTTGAAGAAGCTGTCAAATCCGCTTTCATAATGTGTCCTAATGGTAGAAGTATCGCTCCATACCTCACTGACCAAAAATGAATCTTCATCATAAGAATGAATCATTTCTTCCAGCCATGTTAGAAATTCATTGTTTTTGGTAGCATTGCCACCATAGTAATGCAAAGAAGCATCCAGACGGAAACCCGCCACACCATGATCGATCCAAAATTTCACGATCTTTTCAATTTCCTGACGCACTTCTTCATTATCCAGATTCAGATCTGGCATCTCAGACCAGAACACCGATTCATAATACTGGTTCTTGCCCATAGAAGTATATCCGGTTTTCTTTTCACTTGAGAAATTGTACCAGTCACACATATTTCCTTCTTCCTCACAGCGGTTATTCTGAACATCTTCTTTGGCCTGAATAAACCAAGGGTGCTGAGAAGAAGTATGGTTAAGAACTAAATCAAATACAATTCCAATATTTCGTTTTTCTGCTTCACTGACAAGGGTATCAAAATCTTCCAGATTTCCAAACATAGGATCCACTTCCATGTAATTCACTACATCATACTTATGGTAAGTTGGACTCTTTGTAATGGGCGTTAACCATATATATCCAGCCCCTAAGGACTGGATATAGTCAAGTTTCTCAGTGATGCCTTTTAAATCACCTACTCCGTTTTCATCTGTATCGTAGAAAGAATACGGGAAGATTTCATAGACAATCGAACTGTTTTCATTTGATACCACTTCTTCTTTTTTCTGACATGCACATAACAGCAAAGCCAAGCACAAAAGAAGTTTTTTCATTATCCTTTAGCGCCTCCTGCAGTAATTCCGCTGACATAATACTTCTGCATGATAATAAACAGAATTGTAATTGGAATAGCAACAATGACCGCACCTGCACAGAATTGTGTAAAGTACTGCTGGATATTTTCACGAGTGATCATCTGATAGAGACCTAAAGCAATCGTGTATTTCTGATAATTATCTTTCATGATAACACTGACAAAGATAAAGTCTACCCATGGTGAAATAAATGCCTGCATGATCGTATAAATAACAATTGGCTTAGACATTGGAAGGGTGATCTTCCAGAACACCTGATTCTTGGTAGCTCCATCGAGCATCGCTGCTTCATCGATAGATCGAGGAATTGTATCAAAGAATCCCTTCGCAATATAATAATTCATCGCAGCCCCACCACTGTAAACTAATACCAGTGAGAATAAACTTTGGGAAAGCCCAATCGCTTTCAATAAATGATAGATAGCTACCATGGACATGAAAGCAGGGAACATCCCTAAGATCAAAATTACATTCATTAATGGCTTACGTGCCTTAAATCTCAAGCGAGAGAAAGCATAAGCTGTCAAAAGCACCAAAATTGTTGTGACAATACAGCTGGCGATAGCCACCACAAGAGTATTCATAAACCATCGAGGATAGTTAAACAACTGAGTATCTGTAAATAACTTGATATAATTGTCAAAAGTCCAAGTTTCAGGAATCAAAGCACTAGGAAAAGCTCCAGTAGGAGTTTCTCTAAAACTGTGCATCAACAGCCATGCAATAGGAATCAGCCAGATCACTGCAAGAATGGTCAATCCAACATGACAGATCGTATTGACAATTGCATTTTTTGTTTTCATGTTTGTCATGCGAATGTATCCTCCTCTTGTACAGCGTTCGACTTATTGTAAGTCAACAGCGAAATGGTTGCCAGCAGAACAAAGATAATAATACCGATCGTACTTGCTAAGGCATAGTTTTGTTCATTGACAGTCAGCTTATACAGCCAAGTCACCAGTAAATCCGTTTCACCTGCCTGGCACAGATTGAGTGATTTTGGATCTCCACCTGTCAAAAGATAAATGACGTTAAAGTTATTGATATTTCCGACAAATTGAGTAATCAGATAAGGAGTTGTAACATGCAGCATATAAGGAAGAGTAATATGCATGAACTGTTGTATAGGACTTGCTCCATCCAATTTGCTTGCTTCATATAAGTCTTGTGGAATATTCATCAGAATACCACTGGTAATCAGCATGGTATATGGGATACCTACCCATAAATTGACCACGATGACCACGATCTTCGCTATATTTCCATCCGTTAGGAATTTAATTCGTTCTCCATCAGTAATCCAGCCAAGAGTCACCATAAGATTATTCAAGGCTCCCTGATCGGCCAAGATCTTACTCATCAGCATCAGGCTTACAAACTGCGGAATCGCAATTGTTATAATAAAGATCGTTCTCCACATTTTCTTGAAGTGTACACCTTTTTTGTTAATGATGATCGCTAAGATCATTCCAAGTACATAGTTCAAGAAAGTTGCAAAGAAAGCCCACACCAAGGTCCAGATCAACAACTGAATAAAGGTTTGCTGCCACATTGGATTCGAAATAAGAACTTCTGAGAAGTTTCTAAATCCTACCCAAGTAAACAGATTTCCCGGAGGCTGATGATTCTTATCAAAATTTGTGAATGCCATCAAAATCATGAAAATCAATGGCAAAATTGTAAAGGCAAATGTTAATGCAATTGGCAATGATAATACGGTAATATGGAAATTCTTATTGCCCAGGTCTTTGATGTCCTGTTTGAATGTTGGCAATGGTTTCCCTTTTTCTTCAAGCAGTTGCATTTCATATGCCATTTTGGTATTCCAAATATATAGGATAAAAAATCCTATGATGATGCAAATGGTAGCAACACCAAACAGCAGCAACAACATTGAGTTATCCCCTTGAGTAATCTCATAAATCTGCAATTCAGGATTCCACACTTCTCCCTGTGTTGTTGTTCCTAGCGTTGGAAGTTTGCTCAGATAGAAAACCCCATTTGTGATCATATATAATATGAATATAACTTCGCTTCCTAAAAACAAAAGTCCTCGGCCTATCTGTTTTCTTGCAAGGCAGCCAAATCCCATGATGACATAAGACAGTTTGGTCTTGATATCTCCAAGGACAAAGCGATTTACAAATCCAGTAAAGCCATTTCTAATGGAACGGAAAAAAGAACTGAAAGATGAAGAAATTCTCTGAAATAGGTTCTTTTTTTTCATAAACGATCCTCCTTTTTAAAATGAAGGGCAAAACCAATGGTTTTGCCCTTAAGTTTCACACTTATCTCAAATTAGTTCTGAGTAGCAGGAGTCTGGATCTGTTCTACCATTGTATCCAGCAGTTCCTGAAGTGGTTTACTGTAATCTTTGTTTTCCATTGTAGTTCCGAATGCTTCAGCTGGTGTCCAGTATGTTCCAAGAACATCTTTCTGAGAAGCTGAGAATTCAAACTGTTTGTTCAATGCAGACAATGCAACATTTTCTTTAACTGCATCAGAAGCAGCAGCATTGATGTTAGAAGGACCGTATCCACGAACTTCATAACGTTTTGCCTGGTTTGCTTCGTTTGTTAACCAGTCAGCTAAATCCATAGCCTGAGCAGCAAACTTAGACTGAGAGTTAACACCCATCAGTTTATATCCACCAAATGTATACATATGCGCTTCTTTGTCTCCAACCTTGAATGTAGGCAGCTTAGTAGCAGCATAGTTATCACCAAGGTTTGTCTTCATTGTTTCAGCATTCCAAGTTCCAGAAACACCAGCAATAATAGTTCCATCCTGGAATCCAGCATTTAATTCAGCGTCAGCACCAGTAATGAAAGCAGGGTTTGCAGTAAATGCCTTGATAGCTTCTGCAGCAGCTAAACCATTAGCATTGTTGAAATCACAAGTCTGGTTTCCATTTTCATCGATTCCTAAATTTCCGCCAGCTCCAAGGAAGAAACTAGCAATGTACCATCCATTAGAAACATCCATGAATACTTTCTTTCCAGCAGCATTGGCAGCAGCCAATAAACCATCTAATGAAGCAACATCTTCATCACTTAAAACAC
>CAMEUL010000115.1 GCA_945938205.1 uncultured Traorella sp.
TCCCTGAAGAATGCTTGGAGTACTGCGATAATTTTCATTCAGCACAATGGTCACGCAAGGCTGAAAATCCTTTTCAAAATTCATGATCAGATTCACATCGGCACCTCGCCACGTGTAAATGGTCTGATCGGGATCCCCAACCACACATAAACGAGTAGAAGGTCCTGTAATCAGACGGACAATATCATACTGGATCTTATCCACATCCTGAAACTCATCCACATGAATATAATCAAACTTATTCTGCCACTTATTCAGTATTTCCGCATTCATTTTCAGTATTTTTCGTGTGAACAATAAAAGATCATCAAAATCCAAAGCATACATGGCATGCAGACGGTTTTCGTAATACTCATAAACCTGTGCTTTGGTGTATTCACTGGTGTATTTATTGGCAATGGATAAAGCCTGCTCACAGGATACACCTGCGCTCTTGCAGTTTGCGATATAATCCAGAACACTGGCATAACTATAGCTCTTCACTTCAATGCCATACATCTTGTAGGCTTCCTTTAAAATACTTTTCTGATCATCTGCGTCATCAATGGTGAAAACTCTGGGATAATGCACATGAAGAATTTCTTCTCTTAAAAAACGCACACAAAAGGAATGGATAGTAGAGAGAAAGACACCACTTGCCTGATCCCCCAACTGATCCATCAGACGCTGTTTCATTTCATTGGCTGCTTTATTCGTAAAGGTAATTCCCAAAATACGATATGGAAGAATCCCCATTTCTTCAATCAAATAGGCAATACGACTGATGACCACACGTGTTTTCCCACTTCCTGCACCTGCAATGATGCGCACATGAGAGAGTGTTTCAGTCGCCGCTTCTTTCTGTTTTTCATTTAATTTCTGAATAAAAAACAAAACTATCACCTCAGCGTCTATTATACTATAAAATGATACATTATTTCTGTATAAATTGAGAAATTTGATTCACAAGGAATCTCATAAAACATTCTTCTTTTCAAATATATTTAAAACAAAAAAGCACCTGTTTAGGTGCCAGTTCATTTAGAGAAAAACATACAGTTTCTCCGTTAGTTCTCTTTCAAGTTGAATCAGTTTTAAGACTGTTTCTTTTACACTGGAAACGGCATTTTGATATTGATTCATATAACGATGCAAAGACTTGATGCCCATATCACATCCATCGATGACCATTTCCGCAATTTTGCTGTCATCAGTTTGACATTGGTATGCAGCCAGGACATGGTTTTTGCTAACGGTTGAGGTTGTTGAGTAGACTGATGATAAACATGAAGTTGCTTTTCAATTTCTTCTTGCAGGTTTTTATGTTTTTGAATAGATTGACCTAATATTTCCAGTAGCTGATGATCCTTGATGTCTTCAATCATTTCTTCAATCGATAAAATCCCCATTTGAATTCCTTCATCGCATTCTTTTAATAACATGATTGTATCCTGATGGTTCATGGAACACCTCCACTTTTATCATGTTTCTTTATTCAAGAAAGATGCGAAAAATCTGCATATGATATTATCTTTTTTCTTATCTTCATGTTTTAACTGATTCAAATCAGATTTGTTATAAGAAATTCAATAAAAAAGACAGCAGAGCTGTCTTATTTACAGTATTCGCAAGCAATCTTGGCTCCCAAACGAGCATTGTTGTAAACTAGCTGAATGTTAGAATCCAAAGAAGCTCCTTTTGTTTTTTCCTTAACGGTTGCCAACAGGAATGGTGTTGTATCCTTTCCGTGAATTCCCTGTTTTTTAGCTTCTTCCAAAGCTTCATCAATAATACCATTAATGAAGTTTTCTTCCATGGCGTATTCTTCAGGGATTGGATTGGCAATGATCACACCACCTTCAAGACCCATTTCCCATTTTGCTCTGATGGCATCGGCAATTTCTTTTGGTGTATCCATTTTGTAGTCCAGTTCAAGTCCCGAATGTACAGAATAGAAACATGGTAATTCTTTAGTCTTATATCCAAGAACAGGCACTCCTTGTGTTTCCAGATATTCAAGTGTCAACGGCAAGTCAAGGATTGCTTTGGCTCCTGCGCAGACAACTGCTACATTGGTATGAGCCAGTTCCTGTAAATCGGCGGAAATATCAAATGTCTGCTGAGCTTCACGATGAACACCACCGATTCCTCCAGTAACAAATACCTTGATTCCAGCCATTTGCGCAATAATCATAGTTGTCGCAACAGTAGTAGCTCCCCATTCTTTCTTGGCTACGATGACCGGCAAATCTCTGCGGCTTACTTTCGCAATGCCTTTTCTCTTTCCAAATTCTTCAATTTCTTCAGGCGTCATTCCAGCAACACATACACCATCAATAATACCAATCGTTGCCGGAACAGCTCCATTTTCACGAATGATCTTTTCTACATTCAAAGCTGTTTCCACGTTTTGAGGATATGGCATTCCGTGTGAAATAATCGTGGATTCCAAAGCTACGACAGGCTGATTGTTTTCAAGTGCTTTCTGCACCTCAGGGTTTACTTTTAAAAACATATATTTTCCTCCTTCATTATAAACCTGATGTTTTTTCTTCTCTGATTTACATATTCAACACTGAGTCGCGGGCATACACTGGCATCACTTTCAATCGTGCATACACTGGCACTCTGTGCAAACATCATTTTCTCTTTAAATTCATAGTCTAGGACAGAAGCACTCACTAGAGCTCCCATAAAGGCATCTCCTGCTCCTGTCGCATTGGCAACAGTGATTTTCTCTGTCTCACAGCTGTACGCAATATCCTTTAAAAATCCCATAACGCCTTTTTTTCCCATAGAAATAAACACTTCCTGAACACCTTTGTCCAGAAAATACTGTCCCATTTTCATAACTGAGGTTTCATCTTCATACGGAATACCACTCAGTTCACTGGCTTCATAGACATTGGGCTTAAAGGTGTGCACATACTGTAGAAGTCCTTCCAGTTTCTTTGCCTTTTCGCATGAAATAGGATCCACAAAAATCGGACAAGGAGCTTCTTTCATCATCCGTTCGATCAGATCTTTATCTAGATTGGTGTCTATCACCAAAAGATCTTCTTTCTGTATTTTTTTGAAAACAGATGATAAGTGTTCCCAATTCAAAAAGCGAAGAATATCCATATCATTGATGGCAACACTCATATCACCTGTATCATCCAAGACAGCCAAGTAGGAAGAAGTTCTTTCTCCCTTGATTACCAAACAGTCCTGCATATCCATTCCTACTGATTCACAGTAACGAATGCAGTTATGACCGTTGTAATCATCTCCAAAAGCACTTACAAAATGCACTTTGATTCCCAGTCGGGCAATATTTTCTGCGATATTTCGTCCAACACCGCCATAGCTCTGAATCACTTTTCCAATATTCGAATCCATTGGAATGATCTTGCGGTCACTTCTTCCAATGATGTCAATATTGGCGCCTCCAATCACATATACCTCTTTCATATTAATTGAGCGCAATGACCATTGCTTTTCCTTCATATACAATACATGTCACACTGGCATTGGTTTTCAGTTCCGATGAATCAAGTTTGGTAGAGGCATATTGAATGGCTATATCAAATACATAACCATCATATGTATAATTCAAATATGCCACTTCTTTCGCATTGACAGCTTGAATCTGCACATCTGTTACCTCAGGAAGACTGTCCGCTCCCTGATCCGCAAGAATCGTGTCATAATTCTTATAATAATGCTGTTGTGCAAATGCAGAAAATTCTTCAACTCGGCTTTGTGGAAGATAAGTTAATCCCCCAATATCACTATTCCCGTCTTTATTCTTCAATGTAAAGAAATCAAAAATAAAACAGACAGCAGCACCTTGTGCAATTTTCTCCTCATCTTCTTTCTCAACAGCATCTGACAACTCATTATACTTGAGAATGAAAGCATTGGAAGGATTTTTTGGAAGTTCATACAAATCATTTCCCACCAGTTCCTCTTTCTCAACTGGTTCTCCTTTGGGTTCTTCACTCGAACATGCTGCAAGACTTAACAAAAGAGCACAGCATATACCTTTCATCAGTTTCTTCATAAAAATCTCCTTTGATGTACCAATTATATATCACTTGATATTTCGTTTTCAATTGCTTTTTACCTTATTTAACAGCTTATGAATGCTGGAATTGATATACAAAGGTTCGCACTGAAGGATCTGACTGGCTTCCTTAATAATCTCATAGTATTTCTCAAGGGTCATGAGCATCTGATCACCACAGATGGTCAGAATCAAAAATTCATCCTCTTTCTGAACCACTTCCAAGATCTTCATCATCTGAATATAGGTAAGACTTGGCACCTGGATCTGATCACTGGCAACACCGGGAAACAACCCTATGGTCACTTTTCTCTCATCCGTAATTTTTTCATAGCTGATCTTTACAGGAAAATCATCACGAATCATGCCATTTAAAGTAATCTGTAACTCGTTTTTCTGCTGATTGGTTAGACCGGTTCCACGATATCTAGACACCATGAACATATCAGATAAATAATGATCAATAGCATCGCATCTATAAACACTCTTCAAAACTCCATTCATCAAAAGAGAGAGCGTTTCATTCTGTGCATGAATATATCGTCGTGCATGATGAATCACCATGAGAACATCTCCTTCCAGTTTTTCAGAAAGAAGATGAGATACTGTATCTTTTTCCACCTTAAGTTTTAGAACTTCCAGCTGATTGATGAACCCTGCATCATCATGTTTTCCATCACAATAAAAGATGGTTTCTTCAAAAACATGCCAAAAAAAGCCATTTTCCTCAACAACTTCTTTCACTTTTGTTTTCAGTTCAGTACATCTGAAATCATCATAATATTTGTTTTTCATTTCAATTCCTCTCTTTTGAGTATTATACCATAGTTCTTTCCTTAAAATTTTGTGAAAGTATGGGTTTCCCCATCAAAATATGATAGAATACTAGCGTTAGGATGTGAATTTATGCACCAAGTGGCAG
>CAMEUL010000116.1 GCA_945938205.1 uncultured Traorella sp.
CGCATTATGAATTGATGAGGATTTCAGCCGTTTATGCTAAGCTTGCAAGGGGAGGTGAGTAATATGAAACATTCTTTTCTTGTAACATGTATAAAACAGATGATCCAAAAGCATTTTGTATTGTTTCTCTTGCTGATCGTACTTCTTATTTCTAGCATTCTGATGGCTTTATTACCGGCTCAGATATTACGTTATATCATTGATGTCATCATTAATGAAGCAGATGGTAATGGATTGATCAAGGGAGCAGTTTTCTATTTTGGTGTCATCATTCTTATCAATCTTTTGGAGATGATGAAAGAAAGCAGTTTTGTGATTGTAGGACAAACCCTGAATGAAACGATCTGTCATGAGATGATGAAGAAGATCCAAAGAATTGAAACGTCTTATTTCACTAAAACGGATACAGCACTCATTGCTTCATATTTTGTGAATGATGCGCAAACCATTTCTTCTGTTTTCAGCAATGGTGTCATAGCGATGATCGTCAGCTGTTTTAAGATTGCAGGTATTGTGATTTCCGTTGCTTTCTTTTCTCAAACATTGGCGCTGATCCTTTTGATCGTGTTGCCTATCATTTTTCTATTGACACGTGTGATCCAGAAGAAAATGCTCTCAGCACAGAAGAAAAACAGAATTCATACAGCCAATATGACCAAGGATATTCGTGACAGCATTTCAACGGCTCGTATCATGAAGATCTTTCATGTGGAAAAAAGACATCAGAACCGCTTTGAAAAACATTTAAATGATTATATACAAAACAATGAAAGAATCAATTTTTTAGATTCGGTGTATTCTCCTTTGACTCAGATCATTCGTGCTATGATTGTGGTACTCATTGTTTTTATGGCTAGTGAATATATTGAAGGCAGCGGACTCACCATTGGTATGTGTGCCGCCAGCATTGAACTGATGAGTCAACTGTTTACTCCTATTGAAAACCTAGGGATGGAACTGCAGTCCATCCAGCAGGCGGTAAGTGGCATTCAGCGTATCAATGCTTTTTATGAAGAACAAGAAGAAAGCATTCCTCGTACCAAGACCATGGAAGATCTTTTTCAGGGTTTGGAAATCTGTCTTGAATTTGATCATGTGTCCTTTGCCTATGATGAAAATTCACAAATTTTGAAAAATGTATCCTTTACTTGTGATTCCAATCGAAAACATGTCATTGTGGGCAGGACGGGGGTTGGAAAATCCACGATGTTTCATCTCATTATGGGCTTTTATTCACCGACAAAAGGTGAGATTAAGATCAATGGAATTCATCCGGATCAGATCGTAAGGGAAGACATGCGAAAGATATTTGGACTGATCGATCAGAATTTCATGTTTATCGATGGCAGCATCAAAGATCAGATTACCCTGAAAGATCCTGCTTATTCTGAAGAACAAGTGCAGGAAGTAATGAAACTGTGTGGACTTCATGAGAAGATCATGGCTCTTCCACAAGGCTATGATACAATATCCAGTGAAAGTTTATTTTCCAAAGGGGAATGTCAGCTGCTTTCCATTGCTCGTGCTTTACTGTCTGAACCAAAAATATTACTGTTGGATGAAATGAGTGCCAACTTAGATGCTGCTCATGAAAAAAAGATGATGGAGGTCATCGATCAGATCTCACATCACCGTTTGATTTTGTCCATTACGCATCATACAAATCTGATTCAGATTGAGGATCATGTGATCTATTTAAAGGATGGAAAACGTGTGGATTTTCTCTCATGAAAGCATTGACGTTCGTATAAAAGAGGGGTATGCTTAAACTGAAAGAAGGTAATGATTATGTTAAATGAAAAAGTCAGCGATTTATTGAATGATCAGATCAACAAGGAAATGTATTCTGCTTATCTGTATCTTGATTTTGCCAATTTCTACACCAATAAAGGATTAGAAGGCTATGCTAATTGGTATACCATTCAAGCCAAGGAAGAAATGGATCACGCCTTACTGATGATGAAGTATCTTCAGAATAATGATTATGAAGTCACTTTGAAAGCCATTGACAAACCAGATAAGACATTGGTGAAACTGGATGATCCACTGCATGAAGGATTAAAACATGAACGCTATGTGACAGATCTGATTCATACGATCTATGAAGCCGCTTATGAAATCAAGGATTTCAGAACGATGAAGTTCTTGGATTGGTTTGTGGATGAACAAGGTGAAGAAGAAAAAAATGCCACAGACATGATCACCAAATATGAACTGTTTGGCACAGATCCTAAAGGATTATATATGCTGGACAATGAATATAAGAGTCGTGTTTATTCTGCACCATCTCTTACATTAGATTAATTGAGAATATGAAAAAGTTCCACTCAAAAAGTGGAACGATTTTTTTATAGAGAAGGTAAATTCTGAACATATTTTAAGAAGGCATCACTGTCTGTCATCTCAAAAGTGGTAATTTTTTGATTATTTCGATTTAATAGATAATCACTGACCAGATAAACAGGAATACCTATTTTTTCTAAAATGCCATCTTCCTGAACATCATTGCCTATCATCATGCATTCTTTGATATCAAGATCCAATTTATCAATGATTTCTTCATAGTAAGCAAGATTAGGTTTACAGGCACTTGAATTTTCATATGTAGTGATATAATCAAAATCATTAGGATCAAGTCCTGCCCACTGGATTCTTTTCAGAGTTGCGATACGAGGAAATAAGGGATTGGTAGAAAGAATCAGACGATAATTCTTTTCTTTTAAAATGTTTACGGCCTGTTTCATGTTTTCACTTTGAACATGACTGTCAATTTGATCAAAAACATGTTCATAGAAATCATTAAAATGAGGCTCCATCAAATCTCTTGAAAGATTTGTTAGTGAAGTAAAGTTTTCCCAGAATACTTCTTCATTGGTTTTCTTGCCATCATTTAAGATCATGGCTTTGGTGGAAGAGAGGATCGCATCTAAGATCATTTTCCCATCAAATCCTTTTTCATTCATGGTTTGTAAGATCAAACCAAAGTATCTATGTGTAAATTCTTCAACATCCATTGGAAGCAATGTTCCATCTAAATCAAATAAAATTGTGTTCATAGTGCACCTCGGTATCATTATAATAGTTTTCACATAAGATGTATGAACTACCCCACCTGATACGTAGTTCAGATAGGGTATCCTTGTGATGTACTCTTTTGTACTACCACAGGGATTTTGATTTATGCAGACATATACATGAATCATGCACTGTTTCCACAATGGTCGGTTCACTCGACCTCTACTGTTTTTACACAGTTACTTACAGTTCAGATCTGCAAATCTGATGATTTTCGGATTCAACAGTCTGGATAACTGAATACCAGAAATATCAAATCCTGCTTTTCTGAGAATGTTTGCGGCACCATTCAGATCTGCATTGATGAGAGTTCCATCCAATGACCTGTATAAGCCACGCTTTATTCTCTTACCAGAAAAGCTGTACTTCTGATTACTGTTACTGACATATACAGGAATATCATCACGATCCAGAAAACTTGCTTTGCTTGTGTATGATTCTTCTGTTCTTGTAACAGTAATACCATACTCACAGGCCTTCAGTTCAATCATTGATTTCAGCATATCAAATGGAATGCTGACAAAAGTCTGATTGTTGCGTTTTCCTATGTCTGATTCCTGCTTCCAGAACTGATTAGAGCCAAGCGCAAGAGTTCCGATCTCATGTTCCTTACACCACTCAAGCAGGATTCTGCTCATCTTATGGAAGCAGTCACGAATGTAATTGGTTCGATACGCTGAAAGCCGATCCAGATACTTTGACCAAACTTTTACTGTTGTCTGTTTGCCTTTGGACATCGAAGAGATTCTTTCCGCTTTCTGCTTATTGAAATACTGGTTGATACTCTTGATGTTTCTTCCTCTGAAGATCAGAGAATCACCTGTATCAGAAACAACAGCCATGGTGTTATCCACGCCAAAGTCAACAGCAGCACTATGCGTACCACCCTGTACACAAGGGTCTTTGACATCATATACAAGCAGAAGCTCGTATCCACCGGATACGGGTTTCACCTTGACTTCCATGAGTTTCGCGCCATGTCTTCTTCGCACAGGAATACACACCTTGGTCTTTGGAAGTTTGAGCATACCATCCCTGACGACTGCATCCTGATTTGTAAACAGGTAAGTTGTTGTATCCCCTTTACAGTAACCAGGCATCTTTGGTTTACCTGTAAAAGAAGATACGTCTTTCTTGTGCACTTTCAGTGCTGCAAGCCATGCTTTGAAATCAGAACATGATTGTCTGACAATATGCTGTGCTGTCTGCATTGGAAGTCCTGAAAAGAAATCCGGATTTGACGTAACTCTCATCAGTTTCTGCAATACACCATAACCAAGCACATAGTATGTTTTCTGACCATGCAGAAGTGCAAGTTCATTTTGAACTTCTGTTTCATTAGCTGTCAGTGTTTTCTTATCATGTGCTGTGAATGCATTACGGATTCTGAAAAGAGAAGCATTACGAAGACACTTTGCCTTGTGAGCAAAGTCATCCAGATATGAGTACAGTTCATGCTTTTCATCAATGCGGATTCTATCAGTTCTATACATCAGACGTAAGCCTTATCCTTTCTATTGAATACGCTTATATTATACCATATAATACAATCAGTCATAAGACATATAAGAGGTATTTATGTTCAAGAAAGTAAAGGATAAGCCATACTACACAAACAACCACAGCTGTTTCTTTCTGACAGTACATCTGGTGCTTGTAACAAAGTATAGAAAACCTGTACTGCAGGGAAAAGTCAGAGATTATATATTTGCACTGATCAGGGAAACCATGGAATTCGAAAACATCATCAGGGAAATGAATGGTTAAGCAGATCACATCCATATTCTGTTTGATTATGCACCGGATATCAGACTCAGTGAATTGATTAACAAAATAAAATCCAGAACAGCAAGACTTGTAAGAAG
>CAMEUL010000117.1 GCA_945938205.1 uncultured Traorella sp.
AGCAACACGTGATATTGAACTGGAAAGACTGAATGCCAAGAAACAGATACGTAAGGAAATCAGTGATGTGGCATTCCAGGCTGCAAGCAAGATTCTGGAAAAAGAAATCGATGAAGAAACACAGAAAAACTATGTGGAAGAATTCATCGGTAAGGAAGATCTTTCATGAATGCCATAGCGAAAGCTTACGGAGATGCACTTTTTGAAATTGCTCTTGATTTGAAGAAGTGTGATGAATACCGTAAGAATGTGTCCCTTTTGAAGGACAGCATGGATGAAAGATGGATACAGCTTTTGAATCATCCCAAAATCAGCAAGGATGAAAAGAAAAAGCTTCTTGAAAAAGTGTACGAAGGAAACCTAGATCCGGTTTTGATCAATTTTTTAAAGGTTCTTGTAGATAAGAATCGTTTTCGATATGTCAAAGAAGCATGTGATGCTTTTGATGAGGACTATGTGGATCATTTCAATATCCTTGTAGCTCATGTCACAAGTGCTCAAGAGCTGAATGAGGATGAAAAGAAAAGATTGAATGTGAAACTGGAAAAGAAGATGCAACAGTCTGTTGAATGCATTTATGATGTGGATCCAAAATTATTGGCTGGAATCAAAGTCAAGATCAAGGACTTCGTCATGGATAATACCGCATTAAATCGACTGACAAATCTTAAAAATCTTATTGAAGGGTAAAGTGAGGTGAGAACATGAACTTAAGACCAGAAGAAATCAGTAAATTAATTAAAGAACAGATTCTCCGCTATGATGAGAAGCTGGAAGAAAGTGAAACGGGAACGGTCATTACCATTGGTGATGGAATTGCACTGATTCATGGTTTGACTAATGCTATGGCCGGGGAACTTCTGCTTTTCCCTCATGATGTCTATGGAATGGTATTAAACCTTGAAGAAGAGCATGTCGGAGCCGTATTAATGGGCAGTGATGCCGGAATCAGTGAAGGCGATCTGGTAAAGCGTACCGGGAAAATTGTAGAAGTACCAGTCGGCGATGTTCTTTTGGGCCGTGTTGTCAATGCCTTAGGGCAGGCTATTGATGGCAAAGAAGAAATCAAAGCAGACAAATTTAGACCGATTGAACGTGTGGCACCGGGTGTCATGACACGTAAATCTGTATATCAGCCTGTACAGACAGGGCTTAAGATCATTGACTCCATGATTCCTATTGGAAAGGGACAGCGTGAGTTGATTATCGGAGACCGTCAGACAGGAAAAACAGCGATTGCGATCGATACGATCATCAATCAGAAAGGACAGAATGTCAACTGTATCTATGTAGCCATCGGGCAGAAAGCAAGTACGGTTGCTCAGATCGTTGAAAAACTGAGACAACATGATGCCATGGAATATACAACCGTGGTCAGTGCCACTGCTAGTGAATTGGCACCTCTTCAGTATATTGCACCTTATAGTGGATGTGCGATGGGTGAAGAGTGGATGGAACAGGGAAAAGATGTTCTGATTGTTTATGATGACTTAAGTAAGCATGCGGTTGCATACCGTACGCTCTCATTACTTTTGAAACGTCCACCGGGACGTGAGGCTTATCCGGGAGATGTCTTCTATCTTCATTCAAGACTTCTTGAAAGAGCCGCTAAAATGAATGAACAATATGGAGAAGGATCTTTGACAGCCTTGCCAATTATTGAAACACAGGCAGGAGATATTTCCGCCTACATTCCAACCAATGTTATTTCCATTACAGATGGACAGATCTTCCTTCAGACAGAACTGTTCAATGAAGGAATCCGCCCTGCCGTTGACAGTGGACTTTCAGTATCCCGTGTAGGAGGAAGTGCACAGATCAAGGCCATGAAACAGGTCAGCGGTTCTTTAAAACTGGAACTGGCGCAGTATCATGAAATGCAGGCCTTTGCGAAATTTGGAAGTGACTTGGATGATACCACAAAATCCATTCTTGAACATGGGGCTAAACTGACAGAACTTTTGAAACAGTCTCAGTATTCACCAATGCGTGTGGAAGAACAGATTCTTTCCTTGTTTGCCGCTAAAAATGGCTTCCTCAAGAATGTAAATGTGGAAGATGTTCATCAGTATGAGAATGAAATGCTGAATGAAATCCGAAATCATCATGCGGATCTTATTGACAAGATCACAGAAAAGAAAGTATTGGATGATGCTTTAAGTGCTGAAATCAAAGAAGTGCTGAGCGCATTTACAGATGCTTTTTTGAAAAAGATAGAAGGTTAGGATCATGGGAAATCAGTTAGCCATTAAAAATCGCATTCGTTCCATTGATTCTACAATGAAAATCACAAAGGCAATGCAGCTGGTAGCTGCCAGCAAGTATCAGCGCCAGAAAGAAAGAATGCGTAAAAACAAAGAGTATGCGACAGAACTGAAAAATGTGTTGGATGAAATTCTCTCAACCATTACCCTTTCAGATCATCCTTATCTTGTAAGACAAGAGGATACAGCACCATGTACAGTGGTCTTTACTAGTGACATGGGACTATGTGGAAGCTATAACTCAAATGTTTTTAAACTGATCGAAAGTGAATGTAAGAAAAATGAACAGATGATTGTCATTGGAGGACGAGGTGTTACGTGGTTCAAGCACCGTGATTATTCAGTGTTAGATACCAAAGTTCAGGTGGAAGATGATGATTACAGCACCATTGCCACTCTGGCTGAAATACTTCTTGAGAAATATCTGAATCATGAAATTACTTCCATTCATGTGATTTATACCGAATTTAAAAATCCTTTGACTTTTGTTCCACGAAAAGTGAAATTGCTTCCAGTGGAAGAAAAGAAAAAAGAAGGAAATCAAATAGAGACTCTCTTTGAGCCAAGCAATGAAGAAATTTTGAATGATCTGGTTCCCATGTCAATCAAATCTCTTCTGTACAGCTATTATCTGGAAACCAAAACCAGTGAACAGGCGAGCCGAAGAACCTCTATGGAAACTGCTACCGACAATGCGGAAGAATTGAAAGCTACCTTGTCATTGCAGTATAACCAGGCACGACAGGCTGCGATCACCCAGGAAATTACAGAGATCGTCGCTGGAAGCAGTGCCCAGTAGAAAGGAACAATGATGGCAAAAAATATTGGAAAAATTGTTCAGGTAATTGGACCTGTTGTTGATATCTTCTTTGATGGCACATTGCCTTCATTGCTGAATGCGATTGAAATCAACAACACAAACGCAAATGAAAAACTTGTGGTTGAGGTTGCCCAGCATATTGGAGATGACCGTGTAAGATGCATTGCCATGGGAAGCACGGATGGACTCGTTCGTGGCATGGATGCAGTTGATACAGGAGCTCCAATCAGTGTACCTGTAGGAGAAGAAGTATTGGGACGTATGTTCAATGTTCTCGGGCAGGAAATTGATGGTTTAGGACCTCTTCCAGAAGATGTGAAACGCATGCCGATCCATCGTCCAGCACCTGCTTTTGATGAACAGCAGACAACCGCTGAAATCTTTGAAACAGGAATCAAGGTTATCGACCTGCTCTGTCCTTATCCAAAGGGTGGTAAGATCGGTCTCTTTGGAGGCGCTGGAGTTGGAAAGACGGTGCTCATTCAGGAATTGATCCACAATATCGCTACCAACCATGGTGGGCTCTCTGTAGTCGCAGGAGTAGGAGAAAGAACCCGTGAAGGGAATGACCTTTACCATGAAATGAAGGATACAGGCGTTCTGGATAAAACGGTTCTGGTATATGGACAGATGAATGAATCTCCGGGTGCCAGAATGCGTGTGGCTCTTTCAGGATTGACCATGGCAGAACATTACCGTGATGTCAATCATCAGGATGTGCTTTTGTTTATCGACAACATCTTCCGATTCACACAAGCTGGATCTGAAGTAAGTGCCCTTTTGGGACGTATGCCAAGTGCCGTTGGTTATCAGCCAACATTGGCCACGGAAATGGGACAGCTACAGGAAAGAATCACTTCCACAAAGAATGGTTCCATCACTTCCGTGCAGGCGATTTATGTGCCTGCCGATGACTTGACGGACCCAGCACCAGCAACAGCATTCAACCACTTGGATGCGAAAACCGTATTGGATCGTGGAATTGCCGCTTTAGCTGTCTATCCGGCAGTAGATGCTCTGGATTATACCAGCCGTATGCTCGATCCACTGATCGTTGGAGAAGAACATTATGAAGTGGCTCGTGGTGTTCAGCAGCTGCTTCAGAAATACAAGGAACTGCAGGATATCATTGCAATTCTTGGTATGGATGAATTAAGTGAGGAAGATAAGCGTACTGTTAACCGTGCAAGACGTGCCCGTAACTTCCTGTCTCAGCCATTCAGTGTTGGTGAACAGTTTACAGGTATGAAGGGACGCTATGTTACCAAAGAAGATACCGTACGTTCATTCAAAGCACTATTGAATGGTGATTATGATTCCTATCCGGAAGCCGCCTTCATGTTTGTAGGTTCTATTGAGGAAGTTGTTGAAAAAGCAAAACAATTAGGTGAATAATATGATGGAAGTCAAAATTGTGACACCTTCAGGTTTATACAATACTTATGAAGTATCAAAGATCCATTGTACAACGACCCTGGGGGAATGCGCGTTATTACCCAATCATATGCCACTGGTTGCTTCGCTTCCAATTTCAAAACTTGTTTTGACAATTCAAGGAACTGAACATGAATTTGCGATTGGCGGAGGTATTCTTCATCTGAATCAGAACAAGGTTGAAATATTGGTGGATTCTATTGAAGGTAAAGAAGAAATCGATATTGAACGTGCCAAAGCAAGTGCAGAGCGTGCAAGAAAACGACTCGATAAAAAGGATGCCAATACATCCATTCGTCGAGCAGAAGTTTCTTTGCAAAGAGCCATGAATCGAATTCGAGTGAAAGGACACTAATATACAAAAGAGGCTGTAACGAATAAAACAGTCGAAAAATAAAAAATGCATCGAATCT
>CAMEUL010000118.1 GCA_945938205.1 uncultured Traorella sp.
TAGTTGCAGAGTTAGCGATCATTTCAGAATTATCTTTGATTAGATCAATAGACTTGGTACCCAATGTATAACCGAGTTTTGTCCAAACAATACGCAATACAAAGATAACAACATAGACACTTACGAAAATAATTGGTCCAAGGATGCTTCCCTGAGAAGCAAATGAACAAGAAATACCAGCTACAATTGGTAATAAAGTAAACCAGAAGATTGCATCTCCAATACCAGCAATTGGACCAAACAGAGCCAGTTTCAACCCTTTGATAAGATCACGAGTTTCTCCTGCTTCTTCCAATGAAATCAAAAGCCCCATCAAGAAACCTACAAAGTTAGGATGTGTATTGATGAATTCCATGTTGTCTGTCAAAGCAGCTTTTAATCCTTCTGGATCGTCTTTATAGATTTTCTTGAGTGCAGGTACCTGAGCCCAAAGCCATCCACCTGCCTGCATTCTTTCATAGTTGAAAGATGCCTGTAATAAAGATGATCTTAAACCAATGGAGATAACATCTTTATTTGTTAATTTCTTATTATATTCCGCCATTAGTCATACCTCCCTGATTTATTTCAGCAAGAGCTTCCTTAATGTCTTCTTTACGCTGTTTTGAAGCAAAGAAGTCAATTAAAGCGAAGACAGTTCCAAGTAATGCCACTGGTAACAGGTTTGGCATTGCACAGAAGCAAGCCATCAAGAAACCAGCGATGAAATATGGAGCATATTTTGCTTTCATCATAACACGTAACAGCATACCGAATCCGACAGCTGGCAAGATACCACCGGCAACTTCCAGACCATGAGTAATAAATTCAGGCATAGAGTTTACAAAGGCTGCCATTGGTTCCTGAGCAACATAAGCACACAGGAAGACAACCACACCATAGGTAATCGCAACAATTCCTGTCAGCAGCAGGTTGATACTAGCAATTCCCTTCGTATTACCTGTTTCTGCATAATTATCCATTTTTCCCATAAAGAATGAGAATGCTGAATAATAGAATAAAATAATGTATTGCATTAAGAATGAGAATGGTAAACATAAACCTAATGCCTGTTCAGGTGTACATCCTGTTGTATAAGCCAGCACCGTTCCCATAAATCCGGCCAGTACCGGGTTTGGAGGCTGTGTTCCTCCGGCTGGTGTTAATCCAGCAAATGCTAATTCAATTAAAGCCCCACACTTTAATCCTAATTCAACGTTGTTTAAAATAATCCCTACAATCGTTGATACGACAAGTGGTCGGAACAGAAAGAATGCTTCCAACCAGAAGTCAATTCCAAGAATCATTGCCGCAATGGCAAGCATGATTCCTTGAAGTAATGTGATTTCCATTTTTTTCTCCTTTCTCCTTATTCAATTTTTGTGATTGGATCTCCAGGCACATCCTGTACATAAACATTAACACCCTGGCTTGCTAAGAATTTCAAATCATCCATGTCTTCGTCATTAACATACACTTTCTTTGTCAAGGAACGCTTTCCTTCACTGTAATGCATGTTACCAACATTGACATCTTTGAGATGAACTCCTTTTTCCACCAATTGGCGTACCTGTTTTGGTGTACGGCAAACAATAAAGATCTTTTGTTCAGGAGCAGCATTTCCAATTATTGCAGCTGTTTTTTCAATTGTGAAGAAACGAATGCCTGCGCCACTGGATTTTGCTGTTACTCCCATGAGAGTCTGTTGCATTGGTTCATTTGCAACCGTATCATCTGCCACTACAATCAGGTTGGCTCCCAATGTCTTTGTCCATGTAACACCTACCTGTCCATGTACAAGACGATTGTCGATCCTAGTTAATAGGATATTTGGCTCTGCCATTTTCCTACACCTCCATTCTCACTCTTATTCTAGCAAAATTCGTGCCAAATACTGTCGAGGCACGAATTTATTTTTATTTTACTTATTTCCAAAATAATTCAAGATAAATAATGCTTCAGCGTCACTCAATTCGACACTATATCGCATTCCTACGCCACTAAAAGCATTCTTGATAATTTCAATCCTTTCTCTCTGTTTTGGTGTTATTGACTGAAGGCCTTCATAGCCTTCTATTCCGTTCTTCAAAATCAAACGTTCAATCAGACAACTCATATGCACATACAGACCTGCCTTGCTGGTAGCATCCAGTATCATATGAAAATCTTCTTCGAGGTATTGCACCACTTCTTCCACATCATCAATGACCTTCTCTGCATTTAAAATCGTCAAATGATGGATGATATTCGATAAGTTAAAATTCTTAACGACCTGCTTTTTAAAGTCATCAACTTCTTTTCTTTTGATGTATTTTTCAAGAACACCGGTCAGTTTCTCCAATCCTTCATTCATCATAATGTTTTCTACAGGAAGAAAATCAATGCCTGCAATCTTTGGATCCAAAGTTCCAACAACCATAGATACATTATACGTTGTGAATACTGGATCACTTAAGCCATTGGTGGCCAAGGATTGATAATCATAAGGAAGAATTTTCAATGGAATGGAATGTAGTAATGAATTGGAGAATAATTCAGAGAATTTCTGAGCAGCTCCAAATCCTGTCGCACATACCGTCAGGATCACTTCACTCTTTTCTTTTCCTTCAATATAATGTGTTGACAATTCAAAGTTGTTTTCTACTTTTTCAAGGATTTCTTTAACGGACAGTCCCTGTTTGAAGCCCATTCCTACTTCCAGTGCCATACGTGTAGACACATTATTCAAAAGGCCAATATTGCAGCTGGTCGTTTATAGATTTCTTCAAGACTTCCCATATCTACTAACAGGATCAGCTCAGAAAGATTGCTCTTTCTGGCTAAATATTCATCCGCCATTAAAGCCACCTTATCAATGCTTAAATCAATCTGCATGTCAATGCCATCAAAGATATATTCATTCAACAAACGGTTGACTGTTGATGATATCGAACTGGCAGTTGAATATCCATGGCAGAGAATGACACCCACGCAATCGCTTCGCAACTGATTATCATAACCAATAAAGGAAAGTGATAAGATCACCAGCATCATTTCATCCAGATCCACATCCAGATTCAAACAGATATTTTCTATCATTTCCTGAGCGATGGAGAACTCTCTTGGACGTTTTTCCTGTATCAATGCCACCAGTCTTTGTGTATCTTCCAGATGAGAAGACACCCAGATTTTCGCATCCAGCATATTTTTCGTATATTCACTTAATACACCCGAATAAATCTGAATTTCACTATTAGGAACTTTCAGTGAATACTTGTTCATGATGATGGAATATATTTTGTCTAACAGTTTCAGTAAAAACTCATCCGTCGCATTCTTTTTATAGGAATTTCTGAAAACCGTATAATCAATATAATTCTGTAGATAGGATTCAAACTCATGAATCAGTTCTTCAAATGAAACATGATTGATTTCATATTCCTGAAAACTGCTCAGGATTCGTTCATATAAATGCAGAATGGCAGAATTGGTTGAATACGGCTTTTCAAGTTGTTCCAAAGTAAGCATCAAATGCTCCATATCGCCACTGGTTTTGGTTTGTACGGTTGTTATAGAAGTAAACATATCTTCCGGAAGATTCTGAACATGCACTTCCAGTTTGCTGGAATTTTTAGAAAAGAGAAATGCATTAGCACAGGTTGCCTTAATAACATTCTGCAAAGAACCTACATTTCCAACAAATTCACAGTCCATCAGTGTTTGATAAGCCATATTGCTGATTTCGATCTTACGATGCAAACGTTCACTTTCTTTCCTCAGGATCGAACAGATCAGTTTGCTTTTTTCAATCAGCGGCCTTTCTTTAAGCGATGGAACACTGACCGTGATTGGAATTCTTCTCAGCAATGTTTTCAACAGAACATCATGAGGATCCTCTGTGGTCGCAAAAATGACACGAACATTGCTAGAGTACCATTTTTCATTATCTCCAACTTTATGGTATATTCCCTTGTCCATAAAGAAGAAAAGTTTTTCCTGACATTCCGCCTTCAAACAATGTACTTCATCCAAAAACAGAACTCCTCCGTCCGCCAAAGAAATCAAGCCTTCATTTTCTTCATCAGCGCCGGTATACGCTCCCTTCACATGCCCAAATAGATTGCTTGTCAATAATTCCGGGTTATGTGCATATTCACTACAATTCACAGCTACAAATTTTTTGTCCGGTGAGATGATTTTCTGATTCAATGCATATTGATACATCAATGAAGCAATCATGCTTTTTCCAGTACCTGTAGGTCCATTGATCAGAATTGGCAATCCATTCCCCGGATATGAGATTGCTGCTTTACAATGTTCCACAACATTACGCAGAGAATTATCATATCCAATCAATGCCTCAAAATCATTTTTGGTATTCTGATAATCCTCAAGAAAGGCATCAAAGCTTTCATAAATATCCTGTTTATTTCTCTTTTGAAACTGTTTTTCCACTGCTTTTCGAGAGTAAAAATAAACAGGTCTTGAATTGATCTTGATAATTTCATGATTTCGCACGCCTTCATTCAGATACTGGCTAACAGCATTTCTACTTGCTTTCATCTGCTCGGCCATATGAGCCGCTGTAAAGATCTCATTTTCTTCAAGTGGTGTTTGACTGCAAATACGATTTAGATAATCAAAGAGTTCTTTTTTCATATCATTTTTATCCTTTAATTTAAATTAATCATAACGTATAATATTAAAAAAGGCAATCTATGAAACAGCAACTTATCCCTAAGCAAAAACTCTTGATCACTAAAAAATACAATCCTTCTTTAAAGAGTTATCTAAATGTTCTATCGTTCTCTAATGATGAACTTCATGAATTTTTGAAAGAGATGTCACAGGAGCATTCTCTGATTCAATATGAAGATGCATCTTATGAGAAAGATATTTTTCTTGAATATGATCATTCCCTTCCTTCTTTTTATGACACCATCATGGAAC
>CAMEUL010000119.1 GCA_945938205.1 uncultured Traorella sp.
TATTCTATCATATTTTAAAAAGACTGTCGACTACATTTGTCAACAGTCTGAAAAATAACAGTCTGTTATTTTTTCCATTCTGTATGAAAGTATCCTTCACGATCTTTTCTTTGATACGTGTGAGCACCAAAATAATCACGCTGCGCCTGAATCAATGAAGTTCCAAGTGATTCATGTGTCAGGCCTTCATAATATGCATTTGTGCTGAACATCACCGGCGCATAAATATTTTTATCGATCATTCTTTTCAGAATGCGATGATTCCCGTCTTGTGACAGTATCAGTTCATGAAGAATTGAAGGATCCAACAATAAACTAGAATGCTTTTTGAATGACTCTGCGACATCTTTCAAAAGCACTGACTGAAGGATGCATCCTCCCAGCCAAATGGTCGCAATATTTGAAAGATTGATATGCCACTGATTTTTTTCACTAGCGGTACGCATCAGATCAAACCCCTGTTCATAAATGATCATCATACTGAAAATATATGCCTTTTCAAGATCTTCAATATCAGTATCATATAATTTCGCATCATATTCTTTTGTTACAGCAAAACGTTTCTTGTGGGTCAGTGTTCTCGCCTGCATAGCTGAAATGATTGAAGGAATTGCGACATCATAATCCAATCCTGCAATACTCGTCCATTTTCCTGTTCCCTTTGATTCTGCAACATCTGATATAAGATCTAAGAGGAAATGATCCTTTTCTTTATGTTTCAGTATGTCAGCCGTGATTTTCACCAGATAACCTTCCATTTTTCCCATATTGAAACGATCCCATATTTTTTGAATTTCTTCCATGGAATAGGAAACTCTTAAATAACTGTAAATCTCAGAAATTAGCTGCATTTGCGCATATTCCATACCATTATGAACCATCTTTACAAAATGTCCGCTTCCCTTTTCACCAATATAGGTAACACAAGGAACCTGATCCACTTTAGCACTGATATTTTCGAGTATCTCTTTTACTTCCAGATAATCTTGAAAATCTCCTGATGGCATGATACTAGGACCATTTAAAGCTCCTTCTTCACCTCCGGATATTCCCATGCCCATAAAGCGAATCTTTTTCTTGGCACTTTTTTCCATTCTTCTTTCAGTATCCAAATAATACGAATTACCGCCATCGATGATCAAATCATTTTCATCCAAAAGTTCTATTAGTTCTTCCAATACAGTATCTACTGCATTGGAACTGACCATTAAAAGAATCTTTCGAGGTTTTTCTAAAGACTCAACAAATTCATGCAGGTTTAGAAAACCTTCTATATTTTCCGGATATTTCTTAAGAATATTTATCGTTTTTGAAGTTGTTTTATTGTATATACTTGTTTTGTAATGATGTCGAGCAAGGTTTCTTGCGATTGCCTGTCCCATGACACCCATTCCAAATACACCTATTTGTTTTTTCATATGATTTCCTCACTTACTTATGATACTACACGTGCCTTGCACCCTATGCAACTTATATGCTTTTATTCTTGACAAAAGGTAATTTATGAATAAAATAAGAGGTACTGGAGAATTGGCCGAGTGGTTTAAGGCACCATCTTGGAAAGGTGGCGAAGTGAAAGCTTCCGTGAGTTCGAATCTCATGTTCTCCGCCATTTTTAAAAATACGCCCAAAATAAGGGCGTTTTTTTAATAAACATTTAAATAGATGTTCTGTTCCTAAATGTTCGTATGACACCACAAGCGATAATTCCATCGCTGTTTCCTGATGGTTGGGTTTTGAAATCATCAAAATCCTGATGAAGGATAACCGTTTTTCCAATCACATCTTCCAGTCGGAAGCGATCATTGACCATGCTCATGATGGCAGTACCATTTTTGTTCACAAAAAGATTTCCAAGATCTCCCGTATGATATGGATGAGGGCATTGATTTGGATTGTAATGAGTTTTAGGATCTCTGCAGGATGTTCCTTCATGAATGTGCATAGCAAGTATCGGTTGATTACAGCGAATTCTTCTTGGAACTGAAATGCCCTTTATATTCACTCTGACATGAACTCCCTGTTCTGTTTCCTGAAACAATACTACACCTTGTATAGATGAATTTCTTTCATTTCCTCGAATCATTACTACTGCTTCATTTCTATTGTTTTTCATTTTTGCCTCCACCACAGACTATGAATATAAGATCCAAGTGAATAGGCGAAATAAAGGCTTTCCTCACAAATGAAGAAAGCCTGTATTCTTAAATGGTGACCTGTCAGGGAATCGAACCCTGGACCCACTGATTAAGAGTCAGTTGCTCTGCCAGCTGAGCTAACAAGTCAATTTGCTTTATTATGTTATAACAATTCACTCAAATTGTCAACTATATTTTGATATTTTAAAAACAAACCACGACATGCTAAGAAACTTTTGGCATTTCATAATGAAATGCCTAGTTATATCGTTTTGTCCACCGCAAAAAAGTATCCTGAGAGACACTTAGCATTCTGGCACTTTCTCTTGAAGTGATCATTTGTCTTCGATACATTTCGCTGACCACATAAAAATCATTGGGAAGTGGAATGCAAGGACGTCCGAATTTGACACCTCTTGCTTTGGCAGCAGAAATGCCTTCTGCCTGACGTTGCTTAATGGCTTCACGCTCCGTCTGAGCAACATAACTCAGAATCTGAAGAACCAGATCCGCAACAAATTTACCAGTAAGATCCTTCCCGACTCTTGTATCCAAAAGCGGCATATCAATGACCAGAATATCGGCATCGATCTGCTTGGTAATGATCCTCCACTGTTCAATGATTTCATCATAGTTTCTTCCCAAACGGTCAATACTTTTTACAATCAGTCAATCTCCCTTTTTCAGTTTTCGGATCATTTTCTGATAAGCAGGACGTTCAAAATCCTTTCCACTCTGCTTGTCCATAAAAATATTGGATGCAGGAATATGATATGGCTTTAATGCCTCTAACTGTCGATCCTCATTTTGTTCTTTCGTGGATACACGAATATACCCATATTGTTTCATATATATTTACCTCCTCTTATTATTGTATCCAAGAAAAAGGTAATACAAACAAAAGAATAGGTGACCAGCACCTATTCATATATTTCACCATAAAGGTCATATTCATTTGCATCTAATATTTTTACTTTCACAAAAGTTCCTAGTTCAACATGTTTTTTTGATGTGAACAATACTTTTCCATCCACATCATCCGGAGCATGCATCTTTCCTCTTCCTTTATAGCGATCTGAGAGACCTTCTTTTTCTTCAACCAAAACTTCGATGACTTTTCCTATCATTTTTTGTTGATTTTCATAGGAAATCTTCTGCTGAAGCTGCATTAATAATTCCAGTCGCTGCTTTTTCTCTTCTTCGCTCACTGTCTGTTCCATGTTATAGGCTTCTGTATCTTCTTCGATGGAATAAGTGAAAGCACCCATCTTGTGCCATTTCACAGAATTAACGAAGTCACAGAGATGATGGAAATCTTCTTCACTTTCTGTAGGAAAACCAACAATGAAAGTTGTTCTTAAAGTAGGATCTTCAAACATGTCCCGGATTTTTTGAATCAGTTTGGATACACTTTCTCCACTGCTTCTTCGGTTCATCAGTTTCAACATTCTCTCAACACTATGCTGCATTGGGATATCAAAATATGGAATAACCTTATCCAAGGATTTCATGGTTTCCAGCAATTCATCTGTTATTTCATCCGGATACATATAAAGAATACGAATCCAATGCAAGGATTCAATCGCATTCAGTCTTTTTAAAAGTTCCGGCAACATCAGTTTCTGATAGAGATCCATCCCATATTTAGTAGTATCCTGCGCAATGACAACCAATTCCTTAATACCTTTTTCTGCAAGTGTCTGTGCTTCTTTCACAAGATCTTCCATAGACACTGATACATTTTCGCCTCGAATCAGAGGAATAGCACAATATGTGCACTTGTTGGAACATCCTTCCGCAATCTTTAAGTAGGCAGTCCATGGTGTACCTGAGAACAAACGATCGCTTTTCCCATAAACCTTCAATGGCTTTTCAAGTTCTTCTTCCAATATTTCATTTAAACGACTGTATTCACGAATCGCAATCACACGATCGATCTCTGGGATTTCTTTTTCAAGATCTTCCTTATATCTCTGCGCCAAGCACCCACAAACAATCAGTTTTCGGCAGGCGTATTTTTTATATTCTGCCATTTCTAAAATGGTATTGATGGCTTCTTCCTTAGCACTTTCAATAAATCCACAAGTATTGATGATGATGCATTCTGCCTGTTTTGGATTGGACACAAAAGTATGTCCCCCTTCCTTTAACATGCCCATCATTTTTTCACTGTCAACGAGATTTTTACTGCAGCCAAGTGAAATAAATCCTATTTTCATGGTTGCTCCTTTCTAAAATACTGATTCAGCTGATTTTTATATTTCTGATAATGCTTCTGAATAGGTGATGCTACAAGACCCTTTTCAAGCATTTTTAACCATTCTTCATAAGAAACCAGACGTGCATCGATGGTTTCATTTTCTTGACATATCACATCTTCTATACGAATGTTTTTCTCATGAATGAAACTTTTAAAGATGCAATGTCCTTCAATTTTTGTTGTGCAAAGAAATAACTCATCTTCTTCACAATCAATTCCTGTTTCTTCTTTTAGTTCCCTTTTGGCACCTTCGACCGCTGTTTCATTTGCGATAACACTGCCTCCTGTCACTTCCCATAAGTTTCCATAGGGTTTTGATGGATGTCGCTTGGTGATCAGCAGTTTTCCTTTTGAAAATGTCCAGATATGAATCACAAGATGGTATTCTCCATCCTTCAGCTTTTCACCACGAATATGGGTTTTATGCAATGGATGTTCTAATTTGACATAAAGATGCCATAATTCCATGTTTACTCCTCCATTTTCTTAATCTCAAATACATTGATCGTG
>CAMEUL010000120.1 GCA_945938205.1 uncultured Traorella sp.
AGATTACAGAACAGAACTGTATAAAAAACTGGAAGAAGAGTGTCAAGAAGTCATTGATTCAAAAAATCCGGAGGAAATCCTTGAAGAATTAGCGGATGTTTTTGAAGTCATAAAAACAATAGCTGAATCAGAAAACAAGAAGATTGATGATATAATAGAAATAGCTAATCAAAAAAGGATGAAATGTGGAGGTTTTGATAAAAGGATCTTTTTAGAAAAAACTATAACAAAAGAATAGAAAGGAAGTGATACGATGGAACAGAACGAACGAAAGGTCAATATCAACTGGTTTCCGGGTCATATGACCAAAGCTAAACGCCAGATGCAAGAAAAACTGAAAATGGTAGATATGGTGGTGGAATGCCGTGATGCGCGAATTCCGAATGCATCCAAAAATCCGATGCTGGATGAATTGATTCAAAATAAACCACGCTGTATTTTACTGACCAAAACAGATAAAGCTGATCCTTTGGAAACACAGAAATGGATCGAAAGCATTCAGAATGAGACAACAAAAGTGATTGCGTGCAATGTGCTGAAAGACAATATGACACAGATCCTGACGGCTGTCAGTAAAGAAGTAATGGCTTCTTTTATTGAAAAACAGAAAAGAAGAGGAATCAATCCAAGAGCCATTCGCATTATGATCGTAGGAATTCCAAATGTTGGAAAATCGACTTTGATCAATCGTGTAGCAAAAAAGAAAGCTACGGTTACTGCTGATCGTCCGGGTGTTACGAAAGCACTTCAATGGGTGAAAATCAACAAGGACCTTGAACTGTTGGATACACCGGGGGTTTTATGGCCAAAATTTGAAGATGAACAGGTAGGCTTGTGTTTGGCTATCAGTGGGGCTATTCGTGATGAGATCTTGCCTCTTGAGGATGTATGCCTTTTTGGACTGGATTACTGTATGAAGTATTACCCACAAAACCTGATCGATCGCTATTCCATTGAGCTTAGTGAGGATACGGTAGAGAATTTAAGACGCATTGCGAAAGCGCGTGGCTGTCTGAAAAACAATGGCATTTTGGATGAAGAAAAAGCCATTCAGCTTTTTATTCGTGAAGCACGTGATGGACTGGTAGGACGCATCAGCTGGGAGAAGTGCTATGGAAACGCTCAATGAATATGAAAAGAAATGGTGGCAAGAGGGTAAAGAAAATATTGTAGGCATGGATGAAGCCGGTAGAGGTCCCTTAGCCGGTCCTCTGGTCGTTGCGGCTGTCTGTTTTCCGAAAAACTATCACCATGAAGGAATCTATGATTCCAAGAAAGTTTCTGAAAAGAAACGTGAAGAGATGTTTAAAATTATTATAGAGGATGCTGTGGAATATCATCTTGTGATCGTATCCCCGGAAATCATCGATGATTTGAATATTTATCGGGCCACTCAGAAAGCCATGGAAGATCTGGGCAGAGATTTTTGTCATGTGGATGGTATTCTGACGGATGCTATGCCACTCACTGGGATGCCTTGTGATGTGATTTCTCTTGTGAAAGGGGATCAGAAGAGTGTCAGTATTGCGGCTGCCAGCATTCTGGCGAAAGTGACGCGTGATCATATCATGAAAGGATATGATATTTTATATCCGGAATATGGTTTTAAGGATCATAAGGGATATGGTACCAAAAAGCATCTTGAAGCGATTGAAAAATATGGGGTATTATCGATCCATCGTCAAAGTTATGGCCCTGTGAAACAGAAAAAAATGGAACAGATGACACTGTTTTAGTAAAAATCACTTTTTCCTGCATATAAGGTAGGTGAGGTGATTTTTTTTATGCGACAACAGATCCTGTATTATGCCGTAAAATATCATGGTGAATACCAAACCATGAAAAAGGCAATCGAAAAAAATGAGCCTTGGGAAAAGATAGAATATGAAGGACATTATTTAACTTTATTAGATGAAAATTATCCCAAATGTCTTTTTCAACTGGAAGAACCTCCTTTCATTCTTTTTTATGAAGGAAATCTGGATCTTTTGAATCAAAGATGTGTTTGCGTCATAGGCTCCCGAAACATTTCAAATCATGCTTATAAAAGTATTGCTTCTTTGATACGAAATATTGATCCCAAAGAAGTGATCGTGAGTGGTCTAGCGAAAGGAATCGATGCACTGGCACATCAGGAAGCCATTCGTTCACATAGAAAAACGATTGGTGTGATCGGATGTGGACTGGATATCTGTTATCCCAAACAGAATGAAGTTCTATATGTAACTATGAAAAAAGATCATCTTGTACTCAGTGAATATCCAAAAGGAACGAAACCTTTCTCTCATCATTTCCCGTTAAGAAATCGAATCCTTGCAGCTTTGTCAGATCGCTGTTATGTAGTGGAAGCCAAAAGGAAAAGCGGGACCATGATTACAGCAAATTATGCCTTTTCATTGAATAAGGAAGTGATTGCATTTCCTCATCGGTATGACGATGTATTTGGAGAAGGCTGCAATGAACTGATTCAGCTGGGAGCCAGTGTTTTTATAGCTGAAAGATGAAAAGTATTGACAAAAAAAGAAAAAACAGAATAATAATAAAAGAAGTTAGAGGTGTAAGAATGAAAAAACTTGTAATTGTGGAATCTCCGTCCAAATCAAGGACGATTGAAAAATATTTGGGAAGCGACTATAAAGTGGTTTCCTCAAAAGGACATATCCGTGATCTTGCTACTCGTGGCAAAGGTGGACTGGGAATTGATGTGGAAAATCATTTCACACCAACCTATGAAATCAGCAAGGATAAGAAAGAAACCGTTAAGGAATTGAAAAATGCCGCTAGCAAATGTTCTGAAGTATATCTGGCAAGTGACCCGGACCGCGAAGGAGAAGCCATTGCTTGGCATTTAGCGGAGGTTTTAGAAGTAGATCAAAGCAAACAGAATCGTGTCATTTTCAATGAAATCACGAAAAATGCAGTCATTGATGCGTTTGATCATCCTCGCACCATAGATATGGATCTTGTGAAAAGTCAAGAAACCCGAAGAATGTTGGATCGTATCATTGGATTCAAACTATCAGGCTTGTTGAAAAATAAGATCAAGAGCAAAAGTGCCGGTCGTGTGCAATCTGTGGCACTGAATCTGATTGTTGAACGTGAAAAGGAAATCGAAGCCTTTAAAAGTGAAGAATACTGGACTATTGATGCTAATGTGGAAAAAAACAGGAAAAGTTTTAAGGCTTCTTTGAATAAAATAGGTGGAAAAAAAGTCAAGATTTCCAACGAACAGGAAGCGAATGCCATCATTTCCTCATGTGATGGGGATTTCGTTGTGAAATCCATTGAGCGAAAAGTGAAAAAGAAACAGCCACGTCTGCCATTTATCACCTCTACGCTTCAGCAGGAGGCTTCCACCAAACTGAATTTCTCCAGTAAAAAAACGATGACATTGGCGCAGAAACTTTACGAAGGAATTTCCATTCGTGGAAATCACGAAGGTCTTATCACCTATATGCGTAGTGATTCCACACGTTTGAGCGATGTTTTTGTGAAAGAAGCATTTAGTTATATTGAAAAAGAATATGGAAAGAAATATGTGGGAAGCGTGCATCAGAAAAATAATAAAAATGCACAGGATGCACATGAAGCCATTCGTGTGACGCATATTGATTACACCCCAGATTCCATCAAGAATGATTTAACCAATGATGAATATAAATTGTATAAAATGATTTATGCACGAACCATGGCTTATCTTATGGCACCAAGTCAGAGTGACAGTGTTAGTGTTGTGATTGAAAATAACGGTCATGCTTTTCAGGCCAGTGGCAGTGTGCTGAAATTTGACGGATATTTAAAAGTTTATAAGGATTACGAACAGACCAAGGATGAAGTTCTTCCTGAACTTGAAGTGGATGAAATCCTGAAAAATGTGAAACTTGAAGGAAAACAACATTTCACTGAACCTCCTTTACGATATTCGGAAGCACGTCTGATCAAGGAAATAGAAGAAAAGGGCATTGGACGTCCTTCCACATATGCAACCATAATTGATACGATTCAAAAACGTGCCTATGTGGAACTTATCAAAAGTAATGAAAACAGTAAGACCAAAGTCTTTAAGCCAACAGAACAGGGGATCCTGACAGATAAAAGTTTGCAGGAGTACTTCTCTAGTATCATTAATGTATCCTACACAGCCAACATGGAAAAGGATCTAGATCAGATTGCTGATGGACAGAAGGAAAGTGAGAAGGAACTGCAGGATTTCTATGATAAATTTATGCCACTTTTAGATGAGGCATATGAGAATATGGAAAAAATGGCTCCAGAAAAAACGGGTGAGCTATGTCCACAGTGTGGCAGTGAACTTGTTTATCGCAATGGACGTTTTGGGCGTTTTATTTCTTGCAGCAATTATCCGGAATGCAAATATACGAAAAATGAACAGGAAGAACAAACTACTGAAGATGTCTGTCCAAACTGCGGTTCACCGATGGTCGTGAAAAAAGGACGTTATGGCACCTTTATTGCCTGCAGCAATTATCCAACCTGTAAAACCATCAAAAAGGATGAAAAGGAAAAAGAGACACCTAAGGAAACAGGGGAACTGTGTCCGGAGTGCGGAAAACCACTCATTGAAAGAAAATCCCGTTATGGAACAACTTTTGTAGGATGTTCCGGATTCCCAAAATGCCGGTATATTCAGAAAGCAAATAAGAAAAAAGGTGAAAAAGATGAATAAAGTCACAGTGGTCGGTGCTGGGCTTGCAGGCTGTGAAGCAACATGGCAGCTCGTAAACCGCAATATACCTGTAAGACTGATTGAAATGCGTCCTGTGAAAAGTTCGCCGGCGCATAAAAGTGAATATTTCAGTGAACTTGTCTGCAGCAATTCTCTCCGTTCTAATGAACTGACTACAGCCGTAGGTCTGTTGAAGGAGGAAATG
>CAMEUL010000121.1 GCA_945938205.1 uncultured Traorella sp.
CAGTCTACTTCACCGCTCATCAGATAATCACGGGTAACGATTTCTTCATTGGTATATGGCGACAGTGAATAAATGCCGGGAAGATCCACAAGAGTGCAGTCGGCATGATCAAGAAGAATACCTTCTTTTTTATCCACCGTGACTCCCGGAAAGTTGCCTACGTGCTGATTGCTTCCTGTTAGCTGATTGAATAAAGTGGTCTTTCCGCTGTTCTGATTTCCGATCAACGCAAAATTCATAGCTTTTCCACCTCGATCTTCTTCGCATCTTCGACACGTAAGGTCAGAAGATATCCTCTTAAACGTATTTCAATAGGATCCTTCATTGGCGCAACTTTATGAAGAAGTACTTTGGTCTTGGGAATGCATCCCATCCCTAACAGATGTCTCCGTAAGGCTCCTTCGCCATGAACTGCTGTAATAATGGCTTCTTCTCCTACTGCAAGTTCATTTAAAGTCATCGAATCCCTCCTTTGTTAACTAAGGCTAACATTATTATAGATGAATTATTTGCAATGTCAAGATGTAAATCATTTTATGAAAAAAGAAAGATTTTTATCCAAAAAAAACAGCATGAATTTCATGCTGTCAACAATCAAAATATTTTCTTCTTTTAGTGGAAGTGACAAATTTTTGCTTCATTTTTTCGCAATCTTCATTTTCAAGAGCTTCTTTGAAATCATTTACTTCGTCTACAAAACAGCTGATTTCTCGTATGAGATTTTCTTTGTTCATCAGAAACAGTTCTGTCCACAAATTCTCGTTGATTTTCGCAATTCTTGTCAGATCTCTAAAACTGTCACCGGTATATTCCGCCAAATGAGTTGAATCATTGGCATTCATTAATGAAACGGCAATGACATGTGTCAGCTGAGACAGATAACCAATCATTTCATCATGTTCTTCAACAGACAATTCTACGATACGATTAAAACGGAGTTCAATTCCAACCTCTCTCATGAAATCGATTGCTTCCTGTGTATTTTTTTCTGTAGGAGTCAAAATTAGATTGGCGGGAAGAAAAATGGAAGGATCGGCATTTTGAATTCCACTGACTTCTTTTCCTGCCATCGGATGAGCTCCGATGAATTCCAAATCTTCTCTTAAAAGCGATTGTATTTTTGAAACAATGGGACCTTTCACACCTGTTACATCTGTGATGAGCGTATGAGGCTTCATGTATTTTTGATTTTCATTGATCCAGTCAACGATCATGGAAGGGTAGAGTCCGGATAGGATGACATCTGCTTTCCCAATCAGATCTGGATCTAGAGAAGTGCTGCCTTCAAGAATGATATTATGTGCCAATGCATATTGAATCGCCTTTTCATCGATGTCAATGGCATAGACTTCATGATTCATCTTTTTAAGTCCCATGGCAATGCTGCCACCTAAAAGACCTAAACCTACGATCAGAAATTTTTTATCTTTAATCATACAGTTCCACCTCAATTCCAACTTTTTTTAAATCCTCAAAAAATCCAGGATAACTCTTGGTAATGGCTTCGCATCCCTCAATAGTGCCCCCCAGTTTGGTAAGTGCAATCGCTAGCGCCATGACAATACGATGATCTTTCCAACCGGATAAGATTTCCAAAGGAGCGTGACATCCGCCATGAATGATCATTTCATCTTCATTCGTTTCAATGACACATCCCATTTTGGCACATTCACTTTGCATTGCCAGCATACGATCACTTTCCTTCAGTTTCAGACGTGAAGCATGTGTGATTCGTGTGTCTCCTTCAGAAAACATAGCAAGTGTGCATAGGATTGGTCCCAGATCGGGACAGTTCTTTAAATCAATATCATGAGCCGTTGGATTACTTGGGTGGATCGTATAAATCCGATCTTGTTCATTAACCTGAATTTGAAAATCTTTCAAAACATCTAAGATCTGACGATCTCCTTGCAAAGAATTAGGATCCATGCCGGCAATGGAAAGCTTCGAATTGACAGCTCCTAAAACAGCAAAGAAAGCAAACTGAGAAAAATCACCTTCCACAGTTTGATCACAAGCATGATACTTCTGATTTCCTTTGATATAAAGAGTTGTGGAATCGACCCAGTGGACATCTACCTGAAATTTATTCATCATCTGCAATGTCAGATCTACATAAGAACGGCTTTCAAAAGGAGGAAGAATATGTAATATTGAATCTTTCTCAAGAAGTGGCAATGTAAATAGCAAGCCACTGATAAACTGAGAAGAGACATTTCCCATCAGTGAATATTCTCCATAAGGCAACCTACCTTCGATTTCAATTTTTTCTTCACTTTGATTGAAGATAAGTCCTTTTTCATGAAAGAGATCTTCATATATTTTTTGTGGACGTTTTAATAGTCTGTTTTTTCCGGTAAATGTAATTTTTTGTTGAGTCAAAGAAAACAGAGGTATCAAAAAACGAAGCGTCGATCCGGATTCATTGCATTCAATATGAGAATCTATTAAATGATCAAAATCAGAAATTCCACGAACGATTACTTTCTTATCGAGTGTTTGGATTTCAGCTCCAAGTTTTCGCATGCAGTCAATGGTTGTCAGAATATCCACAGAATAATCAATATTGGATAAGACACTGGTTCCATCTGCAAGTGAAGCACAGATCAGGGCTCGATGAGCCATGCTTTTGCTGGGTGGAATCGTAATACAACCTTGGCAGGAAGACGGATGAATTCTTGCTTTCATTAGAGGTCCCTTCCTACTACATGTGCGATTTCTCTAGCTTTTTCACTAAGATGTTTGAATTTTTCGGGTTTCAAACATTGTGCGCCATCACTCCATGCACATTCTGGCTGTTCATGGACTTCAATGATCAAGCCATCTGCACCGGCAGCAACCGCTGCCAAGGACATTTTTTCGATATATTTCCAGTTTCCTGTGGCATGAGAGGGATCAATGATGATTGGTATATGTGTCTTCTCTTTAATAATGGGAACAACGCTGAGATCTAAAGTATTGCGAGTATATTTTTCAAAGGTTCGAATACCACGTTCACATAAGATAACATTGGGATTTCCGCTGGCCATGATGTATTCAGCACTCATGATCCATTCTTCAATGGTATTGGCTAAACCACGTTTTAAAAGAATTGGTTTTTTGCTTTTTCCAACAGCTTTCAATAACGTAAAATTCTGCATGTTTCTTGCGCCGATCTGAATGATATCCACATATTTTTCAAATTCCGGAAGCTGATTGCTGTCCATCAGTTCACTGACGATAGGAAGACCGGTCTGCTTCCGTGCTTCAACCATGTCTAGGATTCCTTCTGTTTCAAGTCCCTGGAAAGCATAAGGGGAAGTACGAGGCTTATAAGCACCTCCACGAAGCATCACAGCTCCAGCATCCTTGACATCTTTGGCAAGCTGACAGATTTGATCTAATCCTTCGACACTGCAGGGTCCGCCAATCACAACAATCTTTTCATTGCCGCCAATCTTGATGCCGTTGACATCAATGATCGTATCTTCAGGATGAAAAAGACGATTTGCTTTTTTATATGGTGCTGCGATGCGTGTCACATCATCTACGATAGGATTGGCTTTGATGCTTTTTTCATCCAATACGGTCGTATCTCCAATAAGACCGAGGATGTGATAGTCACTTCCAACGGAATCATTGACCTGAAGACCTTTAGCTATAAAACTTTGAATCAGCTGATTCAAGCTTTTTTCATCGGCATTCTTTTTGACAGTAACGATCATACTACATGTCCCTTCCTATGACATGCGCAATGGCACGTCCTTTTTCGATCATCGTTTTGAATTTATCGGGTTTCAGACACTGCTGTCCATCACTCCATGCACATTCCGGATTACGGTGCACTTCCACGATCAGACCATCTGCTCCTGCTGCTATGGCAGCAAGAGACATTGATTCTACTAATTCCCAATTTCCTGTGGCGTGGGATGGATCGATGATAATTGGCAGATGTGTTTTTTTCTTGACGATCTGTACCACACTTAAATCAAGGGTATTACGGGTATATTTTTCAAAGGTACGAATACCTCTTTCACAGAGAATGACATTTTCATTACCTCCTGCCATGATGTATTCTGCACTCATCAGCCATTCTTCAATGGTATTGGACAAGCCACGTTTCAAAAGAATCGGTTTGTTGATCTTTCCTAAGGCTTTCAAAAGGTCAAAGTTCTGCATATTTCGTGCCCCAACCTGGATCAGATCCACATTTTCCACAAATTCATCAATCTTTTCAACGCTCATGATTTCACTGACAATCGGTAGTCCGGTTCTTTTTCTTGCTTCCACCATTGCCTGGATTCCTTCACTTCCCAGTCCCTGGAAAGCATAAGGGGAAGTACGAGGTTTATAAGCACCTCCACGAAGCATATCTGCACCTGCTTCTTTCACATCTTGTGCAAGTTCAACGATCTGGTCAAGACTTTCAACACTGCAAGGTCCTCCAATCACAACGATCTTTTCATGACCTCCCACTTTAATGCCGCCAACATCTATCACAGAATCTTCTGGATGAAACAAACGATTGACTTTCTTATATGGAGCTGCCACACGTGTTACATTTTCTACCCATGGATTGCTCATCAGACGTTTGTCGTCAATGATCGTGGTATCTCCCACGATACCAAATACATTATAGTTGGTTCCTGTAATCAGATTGACTTCAAGTCCTTTGTTTTTAATATCAGATAATATTTTATCGATCTCCTGTTGAGGAGCCCCTTTCTTACATGTAATGATCATATTTTATACCCCCTTTACCAGTTCATGTATCGCATCTACATATCCTTGGATTCCCCGACCGGTGATTGTTTTGACACAGGCCTGTCTTATATAGGAAATCTGTCGGAATGCTTCACGTTCCTCTACTTTTGAAATATGTACTTCAATAGTTGGAATGCTCACAGCCTT
>CAMEUL010000122.1 GCA_945938205.1 uncultured Traorella sp.
AAGCTGTTGAATATGGGGCAAGCCTTTATCGATAATCAGAACTATTATGGTGTTAATGCTTTATTGATGCTTGGAGTAGCTGTTAACGAAAGTGCTTGGGGTACAAGTCGATTTGCGCTAGAAAGAAACAATCTGTTTGGACATGCAGCTTATGATTCAGATCCTGATGGAAATGCATCCAGTTATAGTACTCCGGAATTCAGTATTTATGTACATGCCTATAAATATGTATCCGACGGATATTTAGATCCTAAAGATTATTCCGGTAGATATTTTGGAGGAAATCTTGGAAATAAAGCAAGCGGTATGAATGTGAAATATGCTTCAGACCCTTATTGGGGTGAAAAAGCAGCACAACTTTCATGGAGCTTGTATTTCAGATATCCTGAAATCAAGGATGCTTATCGCTATACAATTGGCATACTTGACACTTATGATAGCGTGAATATACGTAAGGAGCCGTCAACAGAATCAACACTTCTTTATCAAACGGGGAAAGTAGTGGATTATCCGCTTATTATTTTAGATACTGTTCAGGGAAGTGAAGTCAACGGAAACACGATCTGGTATAAAATTCAAACAGATCCAAAACTAAAAGATGATCGAAACAGTATCTATCAAAGTCCTACACCCAACGAAAAATATCCTGAATACACTTATGATCCTGATAATTGTTATGCCTATGTACATTCCAGTTTAGTAAAAATCATTTATCAGGGCGACAATTTCAATGGGTATTTTCAGCCATATTTGGATACCTTGGATGTGAAGCTTACTGAACATTATATAAGTGGTCTTCGACTGAATACAAATCTTTCAGAAATCCAGCAGATTTTGCAGGGAGTGAACTCAAATATTACAGTTGAGTTCTTTGATGCAAATGGAAATCCGATCGATTTAACTCAAGATGATTCAATCGTAAAAACAGGTATGCAAATGAAAGTAACTCTTGAAACCGGATTAAGCAAAGAATTTACGATTGTTATAAAAGGAGATACCGATGGAGACGGTCTTATTACGGATATTGACTATGTAAGAGTTCGAAAGCATTTGAGCACGAAAGAATTCCCTGATTATTTTCTTACGGGAGCACAGTTACAGGCTGCCAATGTCAAATCAGATGATGGAATCAATGATATTGATTATGTCAGAATACGTAAACATTTGAGTACGAAGGAATTTCCGGATTATACCATTGATGGAATGAAATAAAAGGTGATATTATGAAAAAATTTAAAACATTTTTTGCTTTGTCATTATCAATCTTGCTGGGTTTGATGATAATTAATCCAATAAAAACAAAGGCCGGAAGTGCCAATGCATCAGTTAATAAAACTTCAGTTACTGTTGGAGATACTTTTGTATTGAGTGTTTCTGTAACGGGTGGAGTATTGAGATCAAATGTAAGTATCTCTGGTCCTTGCCAATATGTCAGTGGTGGAATTAGTGAACAATTAGATGCAATTAGTGGAACAGTCACCAATATGATCACATATAAAGTAACAGCTGCATCTTCATGTAATGTTACAGTGAGCGGTACTTACACTGATTATGATACAGAAACTTCTTCTGGTTTTAATAAATCTTTTACTGTCACCGGTGTTCAGTCAAACAGCGGAAATTCTGGTGGCAATTCAGGAGGGAATTCCGGAGGAAATTCTGGTGGTTCTACAACTCCACCACCATCTAGACCTACAGCCAATCTAACTTTAAATGGTTTAAGTGTTGAAAATGCATCTTTGGAACCTGCCTATTCAAACAGCATAGATGAGTATTCAATTACAATGCCTAAAGACACTAAAAGTGTTACAGTCAATGTTGCGGCAGCCGTTTCCAGTCAGCAGATATCAGGAAGCGGATCTCATGATGTTAAAGCAGGTGATAACACCATTGAAGTGACCATCTATGATGCCTATGCCCAAGCTAAGCGTATTATTAAGCTCAATGTCTATGTAGAAGAGACACCAGAAGTGTATTTGCCTTTTGAAGGTGCAGAAGTGGGAATCTATCCAAGTTTTAAAGGTGCAACAGATCCTGAAGGCTTTACCCGTGGCAAGATAACCATTAACGGTAAAGAAGTCAATGCGATTAAAAATGAAGCAGGTATGGTGCTTCTATATATGCAGAGTGAGAATGGGGAAAAAGCTTATTATGTCTACAATGCAGAGAAGAACAGTGTTGTTGCAAAATATCAGCCATTGAAGATCAATGGAAAATCATTCATTTCGGTTTCTATCCCTGAAGAAATGAAAAATATGAAAGGGCTCGTAGAAACACTTGTGAAACTGAAAGATACTGAAATCACTGGATGGAAATTTGAAAATCAAGCTTTTGAGAACTTTTACCTGGTTTATTTGATGGATGAAACAGGAGAAACTCATATTTATCAGTATGAGCAAACAGAGGGAAGCCTGCAGCTTTACAATGGCGGAGCAGCTGTCCTTCAGACGGATTATGATCAGCTTGTCAAGGATCATGAAAAGATGACAATTTTCTTCTACGTTGCTTGTGCCGTTTCAGGTATCATGTTGATTCTGAGCATATTTGCTTTGATCAATGCCAATAAACTTAAAAAAAGACTTCTCGAAACGAACCGTATTCGGAGAATGGATGAAAATATGACATCTCATTTGACTGATGGACCAGTTGGAACACAAAATAGTAATGATGGGGAAAATGAGAAATCTGAATAATCAGACTGAAAAGTATAAGCCGGATTTCCGGCTTTCTTACTCGAAAGGGGCAGACATGGAAATTTTTAAGCGTGAAGAATATCTTATTGGAACTGAAAATCTTCAAAAGCTCCAAAAGGCCAAAGTTTTAATTTTTGGTGTTGGAGGTGTTGGAGGCTATGTGTGTGAATCTCTCGTTCGCAGTGGTATTGGTTATTTCACATTAGTTGATCATGACGAGGTCAGTGAATCAAATATCAATCGTCAAATTCTTGCGTTGCATTCTACTCTAGGAAGAAGAAAAGTTGACGTGATGAAAGAAAGAATGCTGGATATCAATCCTAACTGTAAAGTTGAGGTATATCCTACATTTTTTCTTCCGGATAATCAAGACCTTTTCAATTTCTTGGATTATGATTACATTATTGACTGTATTGATACCATTACTGCTAAGATTCAAATTATTTGTGAAGCAAAAAAGCATCATGTACATGTAATTTCTTCAATGGGTGCAGGAAATCGTCTTGATCCTTCAAAGATTAAAGTATGCGATATTTTCGAAACCAGTTATGATCCACTTTCTAAAGTAATGCGCAGGGAATTGAAAAAGAGAGGTATTGCTTCCTGCAAAGTCGTTTTTTCCAATGAGTCTCCTATTTCACCGAAGATCATTGATGAAGAAGAATTAATTAAAGCCAATAAAAGAAGTGTTCCTGGAAGTTCAGTATTTGTACCAGCGGCATTTGGGCTCATGATTGCCAGTGAAGTGGTCAAGGATCTTATGAATGAGCATTAAGCTCATTTTTATTTTGTTAAAATGTGTTATAATAATAATATGATTCATTTACACGTTAGAAGCTGTTATTCATTATTAAAAAGCACTTTAAGAATTGAAGATATTGTAAGCAAAGCGAAAAGCTTTCACATGAAAGCTATTGCTTTAACGGATCTGAATGTGATGCATGGTGCCATGAGTTTTTATCATGCCTGTCTTAAAGAAAACATTCAGCCTATTTTCGGACTGGAATGTTATGCTTATCTAAACCATGAAAAATACAGTTTTGTTTTATTGGCAAAAGATGATATTGGATATCAAAATCTGCTTTTTTTAAGTACCCGTCTCTCAACACAGAAAGAAGCATTATCATTTGATGAACTGAAATCGTATGCTTCTCATTGCTTTGTGATTTCAAGCGGTGATCATTCGAAACTGGATGAATATGTTACTTTGGAAGATGAACTGAAAATTGCAGAATTGTTGACATATTTCAATCACTCTTTTGATAATTTTGTTTGTGGTATTGTCATGAATGATACTGGTTTGCTTCAAGTGAAAAATCCGATCTTGAAGAGAGTTGCCAGAAGCAATCATATTTCTACCGTAGCTTTAAGCAGAGTTTATATGCTGAATCAAGAAGATGATGAATGTTTTAAAATTCTCAGTGCTATTGATCAGGGACTAAAGATTACAGATAAGACACTGGATGTGACTCAGGGAAGATATTTCAGAAGTGAAGAAGAAATGAAAAAGATCTATGATGAAGATGATCTTGTTATGAGTGATTGGATTGCATCACAATGTCATGTGACATTTGAATTCAGAAAAAGTGAACTACCGCACTATGAGAATGTCTTTGGTGTTTCTAGTTATGAATACTTAAAAAGTCTTTGCATCAAAGGACTTGAAAAGAGAATGGGAAATAAGAAACCTCCTTTAGAGTACGTTAAAAGACTTCAGTATGAACTTTCTGTAATTCATGAAATGAACTTTGATGACTATTTTTTGATCGTCTATGATTTTATTCGATTTGCACGATCAAAAAAAATCTATGTTGGTCCTGGAAGAGGAAGCGCTCCTGGTTCTCTTGTCGCTTATTGTTTAGGGATCACACATTTGGATCCGATACGATACAATCTTCTATTTGAACGATTTTTAAATCCGGAAAGAATCAGCATGCCGGATATAGATACGGATTTTCCTGATAATCGAAGAGATGAAATCATTGAATATGTAACAGAAAAATATGGTAATGATCATGTTGCCCATATTGTAACCTTCGGTACTTTGGCCGCCAAACAGGTTCTGCGTGATGTCGCTAAAGCGATGGGAATTTCCAATTATGATATTGATATACTGACAAAATGCATTCCTAATACACTTGCGAATCAGAGAGTTACTCTGGCAAGCGCATATCGTGATATTCCACGATTTAGGA
>CAMEUL010000123.1 GCA_945938205.1 uncultured Traorella sp.
GAAAATATGGCCACTTCCATTCCAGGCGTATTTGCCGCTGGGGATGTACGCAAGAAAACAATTCGTCAGGTCGTGACAGCTGCCAGTGATGGTGCCATAGCTGCTCAAAGTGCCTTCCATTACATTCAACAGCATGGAAATTAACGACTATCAGAAAAAAGCCATGACGACGTTGAATCCTTCTTTGTCGAAAAAAGAAGTTCTTGTCAATGGTGTGATGGGATTGAATGGTGAAAGTGGCGAAGTCATCGATCTGGTCAAAAAACATCTTTTTCAGGGACATGATCTTGATAAAGAAAGACTTGTGAAAGAATTGGGAGATGTCGCGTGGTACTTGGTAGAATGTGCTTATGCCTTGGATGTAGAATTGGAAGAAGTATTTTCAAAAAATTTGGAGAAACTGAAAAAACGCTATCCTAATGGATTTGAAGAAGAAAAATCAATGAAACGTAAAGATTAGCCGAGTTCGGCTTTTCTTTTGCTTCTTTTCTCATCATAGAAATTGTGATAAACTTAGTGCAAGAAGGTGATACAAATGGAAGAAGTCAACATCGTACTGGTTACAGGAATGTCAGGTGCAGGGAAATCAACCGCTATGTCTATTTTGGAAGATATGGGATATCACTGCATTGATCAATTTCCTGTTGAACTGATTCAAGATCTTGGAAAATTGCTAAGAAGCAAGAGTGATGTACGTTATCACAATGTTGCCCTGGCAACCACGGCTTTGGATTATACAAAATTTCTGGTTTACTTTGAAAATATCGGAATGAGCGTACGAGTGCTGTTTCTTGATGCCAGCAATGAAAAGCTGCTTCACAGATATAAGTTTACACGTCGCCAGCATCCTTTTTTGGTGAATCATAAGGCAAATACACTAGAAGAAGCTATTGAATCGGAAAGAGAATACTTTAATGCCATCAAGGAAAGAGCCAGCATTTATCGAATCGATACGACTTTACTGCCGGTATCTCAGCTGCGAAATCATGTCGAGAAATATCTGAAATTAGGGGATCGCCCATCCTTCAGTATCAGTTTTGTATCCTTTGGCTATAAAAATGGAGTACCTATGGACAGTGATCTGCTGTTTGACGTACGTTTTTTACCTAATCCATTCTATGTGGAAGAACTGAAAAATCTGACAGGTAATGATGAGCCGGTTTACAGCTATGTCATGAAGTTTGATCAGACTCAGGAATGTATCAAGCATATTACGGATTTTCTTGATTATGTTTTACCGCAATATGAAAAAGAAGGAAAACAACATCTTACGGTAGGCATCGGGTGCACAGGCGGTCAGCACCGTTCTGTCACGATTACCAATTATCTGTATGATAAATATTCACAAAACTGGAACTGTTATAAATCACATCGGGAAATAAAGGGAAATTAATATGAAAAAAGTTGTTGTAATTGGTGGAGGAAGCGGACAATCCGTCATCCTCAAAGGACTCAAGCAGGTTGCCGATATCGATATTACGACCATTGTTACCGTTGCGGATGATGGTGGAAGTACCGGACGTTTAAGAAGACAGTATCATATTCCTGCCATGGGAGATATCAGAAATGTGATGTGTGCCTTGGCAAAAGAAGAAACACTGTTTACACAACTGATGGAATATCGTTTTGAAGGAGAAAGCGAGGACATTGGTGGCCATAATCTGGGAAATCTGATCCTGACAGCTTTGACAGAAAAAAGTGGCAGTTTTATGGATGCCATCAGTGAGATCAGCAAGATCGTAAATGTGAAGGGAACGATTCTACCGGCCACCAGTCAGGTCATCACACTGTTTGCGAGAATGAGTGACGGTACAGTTGTTCGTGGAGAAAGCAATATTCCGAATTTTGATAACCGGATTCGTGAAATTTTTTATGATGAAAAAGTGGAAGCAGACCCCGATGCTGTTCAAGCAATTCTGGATGCCGATATTATTTTCATAGGAATTGGATCTCTATTCACAAGTGTGCTTCCATGTCTGATCATTGAAGGAATTTGTGATGCGATCAAAAAATCAAAAGCAACCCGTTATTATATGTGCAATGCCATGACCCAACCGGGAGAAACTGATTATTTCTCTGTGGAAGATCATGTCGAAGCACTTGAAAAGCATACCTTTAAAGGCATTGCGTCTCATGTCATTGTCACCAGTAATCATGCAAGAGATGAACTGATGAAAAAATATGCCAATAAAGGAGCTTATCCAGTTAAAATACGACAGAATGAACATGATTATGAAATTCTTCAGGAGGATCTTTTGGATGTGGAAGGCGATTATATTCGCCATGATCCTATTAAGATTCGTGATTATGTGATTCGTTTACTGAAAGAGAGTTGATACGATGTCTTTTACGACTTCGGTAAAAAGTGAAGTTGCAGCACATGATGTCAAGACATGCTGTGCCAAAGCCCAGTGTTCAGCACTGGTGATAATGTGTTCCTCACTGAATATCAATCATGAGGGCATGTACTTAACGATTCAAACAGAAAGTGCTCCTACAGCCAAGAAAATACTGAAACTGATGAAGGAACAGTATCATATTCAAAGCGAACTTTCTGTCCGAAAGAAAATGAACTTAAAGAAGAATAACATTTATATTCTTCGAATTTATGAAAATACACAATTCATTCTGAATGATTTGGAAATTATGGATAAAAATGGTCTGCGCAGTCATCCAACAGCCAAAATGGTAACTCGTGAATGCTGTGCCCGAGCCTACTTAGCAGGAGCTTTTCTGGCTGGAGGCAGTGTTAATTCACCCAATAAAACCAATTATCATTTAGAAATAGCAACGAATGATGAGAAGCTGGCGCAATTCATTCAGAAACTGATGGAACGCTTTTATCTTCCCGCCAAAGTGATCCAACGTCGTATGCAATATGTTGTATATCTTAAATCAAGTGAAAAGATTGCAGATTTTCTGAAGTGTATTGAAGCAACCAACAGTGTCTTTGAATTTGAAGACGTAAGAATTCAGCGTGATTTCATGAACTCATTGACACGTCTGGATAACTGTGATTTTGCCAATGAAATGAAATCACTGGCAGCAGGTAAAAGACAATGTGAAGATATTGAATATCTGGAAAACTATGGCGCATTGGAATTCCTTCCTGAAAAAATTCGTCAGGCAGCACTGTTGAGAAAAAAATATCCGGAAGCCAGCCTGAATGAACTGTGTGATCATTTTGAAGAAGAATATCTGGAAACGATCTCAAAATCAGGAATGCGGCATCGCCTCAATAAAATGGCAGAAATCGCATCTACCTATCGAAAACAACAGAATTGATAAGCACAAAGGACTCAAAATAAAAGTATGAGCCCTTTTCTTTTGAAACAAGTAACCTATAAAACCTGTGATGAAATTCAGCTGATTTTTCTTTTAGAAGAAAAGGAAATATCAATTTCTTTTTTCAACCTTATTTTTTTTGATGAAGAAAAAAGGATGAATGCCTGCAAGTATCTGCAAGATGCGAAAAAAATACAACTGGAAGAAGAACCATTCAGCAATACAGAATATTATATCTTTACAGATGATGTCCTATTTCAGAAAAAAGCGATTGAAGAAAAATGGGCCAGAGCAAGCATGAACTATGAAGGTTATCTTTATGATCTTAGTGAACATGAAATGATCGTCAGCGCTCATACCAAAACCTATCCTTATGAAACATCTTCTTATTGGATCATTATTATCTTGCTAGTACTCACTTTTCTTTCCATCTGGATCGTTCGCAAACTTTAGGTGTCAATTTTGTCATATACAATTCAAAAGGTTTCATGTATAATTGGTACAGGTGATATATATGCGTGATTTGATTGCAATTGCTATCTATGCGTTTCTCGGAGTTCTTATATTTACAGTTTTCGTAAATTTTTTACCATATCTTTTACCTTTGCTGATTATCTTAGGTATTTATAATGCCTACAGACGTCAGAAAAGAATGGAAGAAATCAGAAGAAACTTCGAACAAAATACATATGAACAAAATTATGAACAGACAAGTTCTTATCAGACAAGAGGAAACATCAAAGATGATGTGATTGACGTTGAATATAAAGAAACTGTCGAAAAATAGGTGAAGTATGATCAAACAGGCTTTAGAAAAGGATAAGACTCAGTTGTATCAGCTGTGGCAAAACAGTTTCTCGGTGAAAAGCAATGAGACACTGAACAGTTTTTTTAATATTGGACTACAGGAAGGTAAAACAATACTCTGTGAAATGGATGAAAAAACAGTTGCGACAGTTTTTATGCATGATATGGATCTTCAATTTCATGGAAAATGTCTAAAGAGCGTATTCTTATCTCATGTGGCAACACATCCCGATTATAGAAAAAGTGATGCTTTGGATAATACACTGAAAAGTGTATTGGATGAATGTGAGAAAAAAACACTATTTACTTTTGTGGAAGCGACTTCCTATAAATTTTGGGAGAATTATGGCTTTCAGGAAGCAATTATCCATCGTCATTATGAATTGAATGGACGTCATTTTGAAAATGTCAGCAGTAAAGATGTACGCGAACAGGCCAATCCGGAAGAAATGAAGGAAGTCTATGATACTTTCATGAAGCATTTTGACGGATATAAATGCCGCAGTGTCAGAGACTTTGAAATCCTGATCCAGGAGAGTCATGCGAACATGGATCGCATTTTTATGATCCATCATCTTGGGAAACCAAAAGGATACATCATATTTCATGTTGGCAACAATCAGGTAAGAGTGAAGGAAATCATGTATCTTGGAAGCAATGCTCTTCTGAAACTGTGCAAAGCAGCACTGGCACAACATGATCTGATCCTTTTGGAACTCAGTGAAGCAGAACATATTGAGAAACTGTTTCCATTAGCCATTCCAAGAAAAAGAGTGGCTTACATGGTACG
>CAMEUL010000124.1 GCA_945938205.1 uncultured Traorella sp.
TTATAGTCTTGTGTTTTTTCCATTGCGAGCAGGTCCTGTACCTGTTCTACCACACAAATTGTAGAAGTATCTCGTGCATCATCTTTACAGATTTCACAGTTTTCTTCCTCGCTCAAATTACCGCAAATGGCACAATGATGAATCTTCTGCTTAGCCGTTGCGCAAGTTTGGATGAAATGATCAACTTCTTCCTGATTCCAATTCAAAAATTCAAAGGCATATCGTTCCGCTGTTTTGAGTCCGACCCCTGGAAGTCTTCGAAAGCACTCCACCAGATCTTCAAAAGTTGCTGGATACATTAGAAGGCTCCTGGCAATTTAACGCCACCTGTAATTTTACTCATTTCCTGTTCATGTTCCGTCTTTGCTGCTTCAATGGCTTTATTAACAGCAAGTGCGATCATATCCTGAAGCATTTCTACATCATCCAGTGCATTTTCTTTAAATTCAATATTTGAGAAACGATATGTACCATCACACTGTACTTTTACAAATTCATTTTCTTCTGTATAAGTTTTTTCCTGTAACTGTTTTTCAATTTTAGCCAAATCTGCTTGCATTTTCTGTGCCTGTTTTAATAATGCCTGTACATTCATAATATTACTCCTCTATTTCTATGTTTTCTTCTCCAAACAGATTTTTTACCAGTTCCAGCTGATCGATTTCTACCTGAACGCTCGCAGCTGGAGGCAATGTCCCTTCCTGGTGTCTCTTTTTGAATTCTTGTATAAGACTTCTTTGTTCATCTTCAGTAATTGCAAAAACTTTTTTCTTTTTCAAAAGAAGCACATACATGAAATCAATCATGGCTCCCTGAGCATCCTGTTCGTTGATTTCATTTGCGACAGCCTGGTTGTTAACGGCTACTACTATGTAATCTTCTCCGCTTGCGACAAGGATATGATCTCGCAAGAGATTGGCAAATCTTGCCCAATTTGGATTGAGATAGTAATTGGATAACTGCTTCATCTTAATTTCATCTTCATTACGATAGGCCTTTTGAGCTCCCACCAATAACGAAAGTACAAATTCTTTATCCAATCCTTTGACAGTATTTTTCGATGTTTCTTTTATTACTTCAGTTTCCGGTTTGATTTTTTCTTGTTCCTGAATAACTGGTTGAACTGATTCGTGAGTATTGCCTTGAATTGTTTCACGTGAAACATTAGACTGTTCTTCCATTGACATCATATTCAGCAAACAAACTTCAAAATATGAACCAACATTTGAAGCAAAGCGATATTTTTCATAAGTATTCATAAGTTCGTCAATCATTTGTAGACGTTCTTTTGTAGTTTTTGAAACTTTTGCTTCATAAACTTCCTCTTCATTTAAAACACTTAAAAGATGAACATCTTTTGAATAATCATGAATCACCGTTTCTTTCAATATTTCAATTAAGTCAGAAGTCGTTCTTCTGATATCAATTCCTTTTTCAACCAAACGATGTACCGTTTCCATGCATTCAGTAGCTTTATGATCTGCGACAAGTTTTAGAAGATTAATTTTTTCTTCTACACTAAGTATTCCATAGATAGCATGAACATCTTCTACCGTTATCTGATTTTGGGAATAAGCAATGACCTGATCTAAGATACTTAATGCATCTCTCATTCCGCCATCTGCTAACTGACAAACAAGACGAATGGCTTCTTCCTCATATTGAATATTCTCTTGAAGAAGAACATCTCGAATTCGTTTTGTCATATCTTTGATGGATACCTTCGTGAAATCATAACGCTGACATCGTGAAACAATGGTTGGCAGCACCTTTTGCGGCTCTGTTGTAGCAAATATAAAAATCACATGTGCAGGCGGTTCTTCAATTGTTTTCAATAGCGCATTGAAAGCTCCTGCAGACATCATGTGCACTTCATCGATGATATATACTTTATATTTTCCTTTTAATGGTGCATATTTGACTTTTTCGATTAAATCACGCACCTCATTGACACCATTATTGCTGGCAGCATCAATTTCAATGATATCCGGATGATTCCCTTGCTGTACTGCCAAGCAGTTTTCACATTGATCACAAGGACGATGTTTTTCATCTTCACAATTGATCATTTTTGCGAAAATCTTTGATATAGTTGTTTTTCCTGTTCCTCTTGGCCCACAAAACAAATAAGCATGTGCAATGCGATTTTGTTTGACTGCATTCTGCAAAGTTTTAACGATATGTTCCTGTCCTACAACATCTTCAAAGCGTGCAGGTCTGTATTTTCTGTATAATGTAATATATGACATAAAACACCCGCTTCCTTTCGATATTATATCATTTTTGATTTCTTATTTCATTCTCTTTTTTCTGAAAAAGTCCTTTAGGATATAGGAGCATTCTTCTGTCTCGATGTTTTCATATGCAGGATAATGATTGTACCCTTTTGATTCATACATTTTCATACAAGAGATAACAGACCCACCTTTTGGATCACAAGCACCAAAGTAAACTTTTCTGATTCGTGACTGAAGAATGGCTCCTGCACACATTGGACAAGGTTCCAATGTCACATAAAGATCACAATTTTCTAAACGCCAGGTTTTCATTTTTTTGCATGCTTTTTCAATAGCTAATATTTCTGCATGTGCTGTTGATAGTTGCTTGCTTTCTCTTAAATTATGAGCTCTTGCAATTATTTTTCCATCTTTAACAATTACCGCACCAATAGGTACTTCATCTATTTCATATGCTTTTTGTGCTTCCTTTAGCGCTGCTTCCATATACTTGTTCATATCATCACCTAAATTAAAAGCTACCACACATGATAGAGCTGCCTTATGGCTGCTTCGTTCCCGACCTGACCAGGTTCAACAGATATCATTGTGATAGCTTTTATATTATAACATATTCGTCGTACTTACACAAATACTTTATTTATGAAGTACAATGTTTCACGTGAAACTATTTCTTTTCTATTTTTTTCATTCCGCCCATATAAGGTTGGAGAACTTCAGGAATATTCACGGATCCATCTGCATTCAGATTGTTTTCAAGGAAAGCAATTAGCATACGAGGTGGAGCAACTACAGTGTTATTTAAAGTATGAGCGAAATATTTTCCGTTTTCACCATTGACACGAATTTGGAGTCTTCTCGCCTGAGCATCTCCTAAATTTGAACAACTTCCTACTTCGAAATATTTCTTTTGACGTGGTGACCATGCTTCTACATCCACAGATTTAACTTTCAAATCTGCAAGATCTCCGGAACAACATTCCAAAGTTCTTACTGGAATATCTAAAGATCTGAACAGATCAACTGTATTCTTCCACATTTTGTCATACCACATATTAGATTCTTCAGGTTTACATACGACAACCATTTCCTGTTTTTCAAACTGGTGAATACGATAAACGCCTCTTTCTTCCAATCCGTGTGCACCTTTTTCTTTACGGAAACATGGAGAATAAGAAGTCAGTGTGTAAGGTAATTTTTTCTCATCTAAGATCGTATCAATAAACTTTCCGATCATAGAATGTTCGCTGGTTCCAATCAGATACAGATCTTCTCCTTCAATCTTGTACATCATAGATTCCATTTCCGCAAAACTCATAACTCCGGTAACGACATTGCTTCTGATCATGAATGGTGGCACACAATATGTAAAGCCACGATTGATCATGAAATCACGTGCATAAGAAATTACTGCACTGTGAAGACGAGCTATATCGCCCATCAAATAATAAAAACCATTTCCTGCTACTTTTCGAGCACTATCCAAGTCAATTCCGTTGAGAGATTCCATAATATCTGTATGATAGGGAATTTCAAAATCAGGAACGACAGGTTCACCAAATCTTTCAACTTCCACATTTTCACTGTCATCTTTTCCAATTGGAACGGAAGGATCAATGATGTTAGGAATTACCATCATGATATCTTTGACTTTTTTCGCAAGTTCGATTTCCTTTTCTTCCAATTCAGCCAGTTTTCCAGCAGCTTCAGTAACTTTTTTCTTAACTTCTTCTGCTTCTTCTTTCTTTCCCTGTGCCATCAAAGCACCAATGGTTTTAGAAATTCTGTTCTTTTCAGCACGAAGTTCTTCTGCTTCCTGTTTTGTTTTACGATTTAACTTATCCAGTTCAATTACTTCGTCAACTAAAGGCAATTTCTGATCCTGAAATTTTTTGCGGATATTTTCCTTTACAAGATCAGGATTTTCTCGAATCAGTTTAATATCAATCATTTTATTTCCTCCTGAATAATAAAAAAGAGGTATCGTATTAAAGGGACGATACCTCGCGTTGCCACCCTTCTTGATATGCATCAGCATATCATCTTTCAAGTTATAACGGTACTACCGTAGTGGAATACTTCATTCATCCACTCACTCCCAGGCTGATTTCGATAACTTCCACTGATAACTTGCACCAACCGTTATCTCTCTGTAAGCTTTCGTTATTTACTTCTCCTGATCATCGCTTTTATTGAGTATATTTAATCATTCTTCAGTTTCATTGTCAACGACTTCTTCATTGTTTTCTTTTTCGACGATCGTGACTTTTGAAACGATGGCATCTGTATCACTAAGATTGATCAAACGCACACCTTTGGTATTACGTCCATAGTTTGCGACTTTTTCAAGACTCAATCGAATAATGATACCTTCATTCGTAACGATCATAGCATCTTCATCACCATTGACAGCTCGAATAGATGTCAGTTTTCCTGTTACCGGACTGACATTTACCGTCAGAACACCTTTCGCTCCACGTTTGCTCATACGATATTCTTGGATTGGATGTTTCTTTCCATAACCTTTTTCAGTTTTAGAAAGGATGGATTTTCCTTCTTTTTAAGTTCCA
>CAMEUL010000125.1 GCA_945938205.1 uncultured Traorella sp.
ATTTTAGCTGTTAACCCTGGAATGTTAGGTCAGACTGGATTATCTGTACAAACTGTGTTCCTTGCAACTGCCATTGCGAGTGGTCTTGCAAGTATTATGATGGGTGTTGTTGCCAACTATCCAGTAGCACTTGCTCCAGGTATGGGTGTTAACGCTCTGTTCACTTATACTATCTGCATGGGTTATGGATACACTCCTGCTGCTGCATTGGCTGCTGTATTCGTAAGTGGTGTCATCTTCCTGATTATTTCTGTAACAGGTATTCGTAAGATAATCATTGATGCTATTCCACAGCAGTTGAAACTTGCTATCGGTGGAGGTATCGGATTCTTTATTGCATTTATCGGTCTTGTGAATGCCGGAATCATCGTTTCAAATCCTGCAACGATCGTAGGTCTTGGAAATCTTAAAGATCCTGTTGTTCTGTTATCTGTATTCGGTATTGTTGCAACTATCATTCTTTTAGCATTAAAAGTAAAAGCCGGTGTTTTCTGGGGATTGCTGCTGACAGCTGTTGTTGGAATCATTTGTGGATTAATGGGAATTGAAGGAATGCCTACTCTTCCAACTCAGGTTGTATCTGCAGAATTTGATTTCTCTGCTGTTGGTTTAGCTTTCAGCGGACTTGGTGAATTATTTACACAGCCAACATGGCCAATGGTTTTATTCTCATTCCTGTTTGTTGACTTCTTTGATACTGCCGGAACATTAATGGCTGTTGCCAACCGTGCTGGTCTTGTTAAAGAAGATGGAAGTCTTGAAAATGTAGAAAAAGCTTTATTGTCTGATGCTACAGGTACTGTAGTTGGTGCTGTTTTAGGTACATCTACTGTTACATCTTTCGTAGAAAGCACCAGTGGTGTTGAAGTAGGTGGACGTACAGGATTAACGGCAGTGACAGCAGGTGTGCTCTTCCTGTTATCTGTATTCCTTTCACCACTCTTGGTAACTGTTACAAGTGCTGTTACAGCTCCTGCATTGTTTGTAGTAGGTATCTTGATGTCTGCACAGTTAAAAGGTGTTGACTGGGAAGACTTCCCTTATGCAGTCAGCGGATTCATGGTTATTATTTTCATGATCCTCAGTTATTCCATTTCAAATGGTATTGCGATTGGATTTATTTTCTACACATTAGCTATGATCGGTTGCAAGAGAGCAAAAGACGTTCACTGGATTATTTATATCCTGGACATTGTCTTCATTGCATATTTTGTTCTTGTATAAATAACATAAGCAAAGGTTCAGAATGGATCTTATGATCTGTTCTGAACCTTTTTTTCATATGCAATACGAGGTGATATTCCATCAATCAGTATAATACCACATTCAACAAATGAATTCTTTTTAAGAAATCTTCTCATAGAAAGATTATCTTCATGTGTATCAATACGAATACTTGTCACATTGTTTTCTTGACACATATGCTCGGCTTCATCAAGTAGAAGCTTGGCTCTACCTTTTCCTTTTTCTTGAGAATCAATGATTATTCGATGGATAACACCATAAGAATCTTCGGTGATCCAATTTCCATCAATCTTTTCATAATTGGGATCATTTTCAACAGCAAAATACATGCAACCAATAAGATGCTTTTCTTCCAGTACATAAAAACATTTTTTATCGATATCCTGAAGAATTATTTCTTCATTTGGATACTGATTTTGCCACTGATTCACATGATGTTCTTTCAGATAAACCTGTGCCTGTCTAACCAGCAGCATGATATCTGAAAGATCGCTTCTATTCGCTTTTCTTATTTTCATTTCCCTTCACCAGATATTCAATAATGGATTTCCTTGTGACAATGCCAATAAAAACATTTGAATCATCCACAACTGGAATAAAATTCTGCCTCATGGCTCTTGTCAGAAGTTCTTCTACACTGGCCATAATGCCTACACTCGGATTTCTGTCTTTTCTTAATATATCTTTTATTTTTGTATCTTCCACACTTTTCATATTCACCTTGTGCAATTCTGTATCATTTTCATCGACAAGATGCCATAAAAAGTCACCTTCAGATACCGTTCCAACATACTCATTCTTATCATTTAATACTGGAATGGATGTATATCCATGATGTCTCATTTTCTCCAATCCGCAACGGATACTGTCATTCTCATAGATATAAGAAACCTGAAATTTAGGTCTCAGAAAAAAAGCTACGTTCATAAACACCTCTCCCGTCAAGTATTTTAAAATGATTGATAGGAAAAAACAACCCGTCTTGTTGTTTTCACATGATTTCACAATAAATATTTGTTTGACATTTGTCTAATGCCATGTAATAATAAGTACGAAAAAGAAACCATATTGAATCGTTAAAAACGATACTTAGGACTCAACTAATGAGCTTTTGATTATTGAGTGCTTCTTGATCAGTAAGGAGGTACAAAAGAAAAATGGAAACTGGAAAAGTAAAATGGTTCAACGCGGAGAAAGGTTACGGATTTATTACAGACGAAAACAATAAAGATATTTTTGTGCATTATTCTGCCATTAACTCTGAAGGATTCAAGACTCTTGAAGAAGGTCAGTCTGTTAGTTTCGAAATTGTCGAAAAAGATCGCGGACCTCAGGCAAGCAACGTAACTGTCCTATAGACAAAAAAAGACTGTAGCAGTCTTTTTTTATGCTTTTTCTGTATTTTCCATCAATTCAACTTCATAAGGCCAGTTCATGATGGTTCCAAACTCATAGACATCTGTGAAGCCTTTATCCACAAGTAGTTGAGCTCCCTGTTTACATCTCTCTTCACCACGGCTGTATACAAGGATCGTAGTATTCTTATCAAGATCCATTTTATCAATTTCTTCTGAAAGCACTTCTAAAGGAATGGAAATAGCTCCTTTGATATGCATTTCATCATAATAATCTTTCACACTGACTTCTATCACTAGGCACTGATCCTTCATGATTTCATGTGCATTCGCAGGTTTGATAGTCTGATAACCCGTTACATTTCGATCCTTATTCTTCAGACGCACCTTATAAACACGCTTTGTTTCCATCAGTTTTAGTCTTTTACGATTATTCACATAGTATAAAATCAGCATCATCACAATGGCGATTACCAGAATATAGTTGACATACTGTGGAAGAATGAAATTAAGTAAAACTGCCACAGCAATGACTACAAATTCGGCATATACGTACATATTCCATTCAAATTTGGCTTTTTTATCAACATATTCAAAGCGGAAAACCTCATTGAATACCTCATCTACATTCTGATGTTCATCTGCATAATTAATTTCTATTTTTCTTCGACTCATTTTTTTCTACCTTTCTTGCAACCAATACAAGTCTTCCATTTTTATTAGAATATTCACAAGTGGAAAGCGTCAGCAGTTTGTCGCCAAACTCAGGTGTGACTCCTGTATCATAAAATGCCATTTGTTTATACTTCTGTATTTGCTGATTAAATACCGTTTCATCTTGAATATTAAAAAAACGATAATAATCAATATACAATTCATGTGATGGATCATCTACCGTTTTGAAAATTGCCACAATTTCATATGTTCCATTATGATAAATTGTATCAAAAGTGAATGTTTTATGTTCCTGATAAAAGTTCACATCCCTGAATTTCTCCAAATCATGAAACATCGTGCCATCATCCATGTTATGAGCATAAATGATCATATTGTCACTGATATTTTCAATATCCGCTTCTTTATTCAGAAAAGGTGTACCACGCCATGAATACTCTTTATTGAAATCCAAGCGAAGATAATACTCCTCATTGTTAGGAGTAAGCATCACAGGATAATCAATCACTGTATCTTCAATTTTGATCCATCCGATCATATCCGAATTTTCTTTAAGGAGCATTTCATACTTTTCCTTAAAGGTCATTGTTTTCCCTGCATCAGGTTTTATCTGACTGTGAAGTTCTTTCACAAGCCTGTTTGTTTGATAAGTGCCATAAAAATAATCAATAACTTTATATAATGAGAAGCAAAAAATGCATAAGCAAAAAACCATCAAAATAATTCGAATCTTTTTTTTCATAGAGTTATTATAACCTATTTCAAGTAAAAAAGAAACTGTATCCTACAGTTTCTTAAGTTCTCGATCTCCTATATCATGACGGTAAAACAATCCATCACGCTCAATCTTTTTAATGGTTCTATAAACTTCATTTTTTGCATCAGAAAGTGTCTTTGCATGTGCACTTACAAACAAAACTCTTCCTCCACTGGAAATAAGTCCATGGTCGCTCATCTTTGTACCCATATGTAAGAGTTCTGGCGCTTTAAGTGAGATATCATGAAGGTCAATACCTTTCTGATAACTTTGTGGATAACCTTGTGCTGCTAATACTACACCGATATAACACTCATCTGAGAATGTCAATGTTGGCGTTTTATGTGCCAAGACATCCATCACAGTGGTATAAAGATCACTGGTCATTGCCTGTAAGACAACTTCACTTTCCGGATCACCAAAGCGGCAGTTGAATTCTACCGTCTTTACACCATCTTCTGTTAGCATGAAGCCTCCATAAAGTACTCCGACATATGGCATATTTTCTTTTACCATCGCAGCTGCGATTGGTTTCATAACTTTTTCCATGGCTTCATCAACAGCGCTTTGTGGTATATGAGCTACAGGTGTATAAGCCCCCATACCGCCTGTATTGAGTCCTTCATCATTGTCAAAGGCTCGTTTATGATCCTGTGCAATTTGCATTGGAATGACATCTTCACCATTCACAAAAGCAAATAGTGAAAACTCTTCCCCTTCCATGAATTCCTCAATAACAAGTG
>CAMEUL010000126.1 GCA_945938205.1 uncultured Traorella sp.
CTCTATAGAATGAATTTCATCTTCGAAATTTTTCTATTTCGTTACAGCCTCTTTATAAAATCAATTCCATTTTAATATATTCGTTTTCATCTGTTTTTGTAAAACCATTCTTTCGCCAGAATGAATAGCTTTGCGGATTTTTTTTATCGACACCTATTTTGATTTTTTTGTATCCCTGTTTTCGCAATGCTTTCATACATTCACATATTATTTTGGAACCAAGTCCCTGATTCTGATATTTTGTATTCATCATAAACAATCCAATGAAAGCAATGTTTTCAGTTGGATAATCCAAAATCAGATCCATGATGGCAACCAGAGAATTATCTTGGAAAAAACCTATGTAATACTTATCATCATATTCTTTGCCTGGCGGTAAAGCCTCCATGTCCTCTAAAATGCTTTCACGTGTGACAAAAGGAGGATGATACTGATAAAAGATCGTATTATCTTTCATTAAGTCATAGATTAGTTCTATATCTTCTCTGTCAAGTTTACGCACATTCCATGTATCAGAGAGATTATTTATTTCCATATGGATTACTTATTCAAAAAAATCCTGGTTCTCTCTCATTTTCTTTTTCTGAATGAACGTATCGATTTCTTTATCATATTTTTTCAGCTGTTTTGAAATTGCGAAAATATGAATCAAATCATTGACGGCATTGACGATCAGTACAATTCCTGAAAACATGATAATGGATAAAATGGATTCAAATGGATAAAAAATCAAAAGAACACCCAACAGCATTACCAAAATAGCAGCAATCAGATAATTGACCCAAGCACTGTACCCTATTTTTTTCATATCAAAACAGCTTTCCAGCTTCACAATACCATCCAACAGTACAACGATCCCAAATACAATCGGCAGAATGGAAAGGATAATGTCAGGAAACAGAAAAACATAAATTGCTAATCCAACTGCAAGGACCCCTTGGACCAGATCTAGTCGGATCGTGAAGGGTATTTTCAGCCTGAAGTGCATGACGATATGGAAAATTCCATATGCCATTGTCAATCCGGCAAACACATAACAGATAATATGAGAGCTAGTATCCGGATAAATCAAAAGGAATGCTCCCAATACGAAGCTGAACAGCGAAAGAAGAATCATACTTCTTTTTATATCTTTAATTTTTTCAAACATTTTTTCATCCCCTTGTATATATTATACTTCTTTTCCATCAAATGTATAGAAAAACTGAAGGTCATCCCTTCAGTTTCTGATTTTCTTCATCATAACGGCTCAATATCAGCTGGTTTTCACGCAACGATTTTTGCACATCAATGATTCTCTGATTCAGTGAACCTTTGAATTTCAGCGCATGGTGTTTCAGGTTGTTTTCAAAACGACCATCGACCAAAACATCGACCTTTTTCAGCAGTTTTCTTTTTTCCTCATCCTTAAGGATGTCTTCATACAGATAACCGCTGTAAGCCCAAATATTGAGTTTTTTTTCTTTGGCTGCTTCAGCAATTTCCATCAAAGGAGTTGGCTGATCAAATGGTTCTCCACCAGAAAAAGTAATTCCTGATTGCAACTGCAGCTCGTTCATCTTTGCAATCACTTTTTCCACATCCTCTTCAAATCCGCCCTTGGGATCATGTGTCTGAGGATTATGACAGAAAGGACAGTGATGAGGACATCCCTGTGTCCATACCACCATTCTTAATCCAGGTCCATCAACGATGGAATCAATATTGCAAGGGGCCGCTAATCGTATCTTCATCTTAGATTCCGTGTTTTACACGGTCTCTTTCTTCAGCACGTTTTCCATTATTGAAACGGTCAACTGTACCTACAAGATAACCTGTAATACGGCGGATCTTATCAAATTTAACGTCACTCTTTGTTTCATCACGTCCGCATTTTGGACAGCAATGTCCTTCAATGACACCGGAATATCCGCAAATTGGATCACGGTCAACTGGATGGTTGATGCTTCCATATCCTATACCGCTTTCCTTCATGCAGCGAACAACAGCTTTAAAGGCTTCCAGATTGTTGGTTGGATCTCCATCCATTTCAATATAGGAAATATGTCCGCCATTGGTCAATTCATGATAAGGAGCTTCCTTTTTGATCTTTTCAAAAGCACTGATATGATAGTAAACAGGCACATGGAAAGAGTTAGTGTAATATTCACGGTCGGTAACTCCTTCAATAATTCCAAACTGTTTTTTATCCATTCTTGTAAAGCGTCCGCTCAATCCTTCCGCAGGAGTGGCAATCAGTGAGAAGTTGAGGCTATCTGCTTTCATCTGCTGATCCATTCTTTCACGCATATGTGTAATGATCTTCAGACCCAGCTGCTGAGCTTCTTCACTTTCTCCATGGTGAACACCGATACATGCTTTCAGACATTCCGCAAGGCCAATGAAACCAACAGTCAATGTACCCTGTTTCACAACATCTTCCAGTTTATCGTTCCATCCTAATTTATCAGATCCTCTCCATACACCCTGACCCATCAGGAATGGGAAATTCTTGACACGACGCTGTCCCTGAATGACTAGTCTTTCCTTCAACTGATTAATGACAGCATCGATCTTCGCATCCAGTTCCGCAAAGAATCCCACTTCATCAAATTTACCAAGTGTAACAACACCATGTTTAATTCCAATACGAGGAAGATTGATGGAAGTAAAGGAGCAGTTTCCTCTGCCTGTAACAGTGGATTCACCATTGCAGTTTCCAACAACTCTTGTACGGCATCCCATGTAAGTAGCTTCTGAATCCGGATTGCCTGGAATGTAATACTGTTTATTGAAAGGAGCATCAATGAATGAGAAGTTCGGGAAAAGACGTTTTGCGGAGCAACGCATGCTCAGTTTAAACAGATCATAGTTAGGATCTTCTTCATTATAGCTGATTCCTTCTTTTACCTTAAAGATCAGAATTGGGAAAATCGGTGTTTCACCATTTCCAAGTCCGGCTTCTTGTGCCAGGATCAGATTCTTGGAAACCATTCTTCCTTCTTCTGAAGTATCTGTTCCAAAGTTAATGCTTGAGAAAGGCACCTGTGCACCTGCACGTGAATGCATGGTATTCAGATTATGAATGAATCCTTCCATAGACTGATATGTTTTCTTGTCAGTTTCCTTATAGGTTTCATCATAAGCAAATTTCTCGATCTTTTCGATTTCTTCATTGCTGAAGCCGTAATTTTCTAACAGTTTTTTCTGTTCTGCCAAATATTCTTCCGGCATGATGATCTTAGGGAATTTCTGTGTTTTTTCTTCAATAGCTTTCAGTTCAGGTGTAATATCAGTATCTAACCCTTTAAACAGTTCGACTGCTTTTTTCACATTATTGTAATACGTCTTCTTGAATGTCTTCATGACACCAGGTGCCAGATAATAATCAAATGCAGGCACGCTCTGTCCACCATGCTGATCATTCTGATTGGACTGGATAGCAATGGCTGCCAAAGCACCGTATGACATGATATCCTGTGGTTCTCTTAAGAAACCATGTCCTGTTGAGAAACCACCCTTGAACAGTTTAGATAAATCAATCTGACAGCAAGTCAGTGTTCCCATGTTCATAAAATCCATATCATGAATATGTATATCTCCGTTGTCATGGAGCAAAGCATGTTCAGGATTCATGACCTGACTCATGCAGAATTCTTTGGAAACAGCACTTCCATACTGAAGCATGGTTCCCATGGCAGTGTTTCCGTCAATGTTAGCATTATCACGTTTCAAATCACTGTCATTTGAGTCTGAGAAAGTGATTTCCTTAATGGATTTCATCAGACGTGTTCTCATGTTACGGATATTGGTACGTTCTGCACGATAAAGGATATATTTTTCACTTGTCTTGGCATGACCGGTTTCAATCAGCACCTTGACAACGGCATCCTGTACATCTTCTACTGAAGGAATGGCATCTTTGTATTCCTTATTTAATAAAGAAACAACACGGTCTGTCAGATATTCTGCTGTATTGTAATCTGCTTCTGTTCCCTCTTCTTTGGCGACACTTGTTGCCGCAAGGAAAATCGCACGTGTAATGCGCTCAGGGATAAAATGGTCTTCTCTTCCATCTCTTTTTCTAATCTTTGTAATCATTATTTGAACCTCCCCCAGTTTAATTTTTTATGATTGCTTTATTATTATATCTTTTGTGAGATACCTTTACAACGAAATTGACTATGAAAATAATTTACATTTTGTAAAAGAAAAGCCGGCTGAACCGGCTTTTGTTACAGCAACTATAATTTCACGAATTTTTCGACATCCAATACAAAGATCGTTGCTCCTCCAACCTGCACTTCCACAGGGAACGATGCAAATCTTCCAATATCATAGGAAGATGTTGCAGGAACTACTTCTGTTCTTCTGGATGAATATTCACCAATGACCTCAATGGCTTTCTCTACAAGATTATCTTCACACCCAATGATCAAGGTTGTATTTCCTGCTCTCAAGAATCCGCCAGTGGTTGCCAGACGGGTTACTGAAAACCCTTCTTTTGTCAATGCACTTGATGCGGTAGGTGCATCATCATTGGACATAATTGCTAATAAAAGTTTCATATGTTTATCACCTCTACTCATATTATATCATAAATCCATCAAAATCAGACATTAAATCTGAAATGCATGACATCCCCATCCTGCACGATGTAGTCTTTGCCTTCAATTCTAAGTTTGCCTGCTTCTCTGATGGCAACTTCACTTTCTAACTGGTCCATGTCTTCAAATTTATAAACTTCTGCCTTGATGAAACCCTTTTGGAAATCGGTATGAATGATTCCTG
>CAMEUL010000127.1 GCA_945938205.1 uncultured Traorella sp.
TTAATGGACGCATGAGCAATATTATCAGCTTTTCCCTGAATAAAATGAATCGCACTACAGTCACAAATCAGCATGTGCGTCAGAAGAAAAGCTCCATCTCCTTTTTCCCCATCCATGAAATGATTCAGATATTCTGTTGAAGCATTACATTCACGCAAGTATTCCAAGACTTTTTTTAAAGTAATGGCTCCTTCAGTCACCAGATCAATTCCGTGGATATAACAGATGGGAGGTATATCTCCAAGAAAATCCAAGGCATTCGGCATCGTGATCTCTTCATTCAGTTCACGAGCCACCATCTGTGAAGTGCTGCCTCCACAAACTATTTTCTTTCCGCTGGCTTTCATCAGTTTCATGACCACATCATGATCATCTTCCTTATTGGCAGGAGGGCCTACCACGACCACACTTTTTTTCGGTTGCAGCATTCTTACCACTGCTACGGTAGAATCATCACCGGGAAGTCCCTGATAAAGATCATTGACAGCCAGAAGAAGATTCATGCAGGTAGTACGTGCTGAATCGTTTGGTTTATGAAGCATCGAAATATGTTGAGAAATCTCCTTGTGATCCCATCCCAGATTCAGAATAGTACCAATTCCCGCATGCACGATGCCATCGGAAAAGAACACGATACGATCGTCCGGCTCTGCCGTAAAACTGGATATGAGGACTTTTTTGCCCTGCTGGACACGTTCACTTTTTTCAATGTGAATTTCTCTTCCATGACGCAAAACAATGGCTTCCGGACCATCGTACTCCGCCATAAAAACACGCCCATCATAAAATACCTGACATACCGTGAAGGTGGAATAAGCCACCTTTCTTTCACTGCATACCGGCAGTGTATTGATGATCGTATCAATGGCATCCGAAAGATCGGCTCCTTCATTAAGCATGGTCGCAATGATCTCACTGGTTAAAGTTGCCAGCACATTGGCCTTCACTCCGCTTCCAAGACCATCGCTTAAGACAATCGTAGCACATTCATCATTTCGAAGAATTTTGACCTTGTCCCCACACAGTTCTTCATTTTTCTTGTTTAAAGAAGCATGATAACACTCTACATGAACCTTACTCATTCAGATCATCTCCATCAAAAGCCTTATTCAGTTTGGTGAGCACCACCTTGGTTTCTGCAGTGGTTTCTCCCAATAAAGAGGCAATTTCCTGAACGACGCGCATCTGTTTGTCAATGACCTTCTGTGTGGATTCAATCGTATCCTTACGAATCTTTTTGATGCGTGCTTCTTCTTCTCTGCGCTGTGTGACATCCATCAAGATCAGTACAAAGGCCTGTTCTTCCATCACAGGCATTACCGCAATATCACACACTTTTTCCCCACCGCGAAGTTCTTCCACCAGATATTTCACATCTTTAAAATCACTGGACAGAAGTTGACTTAACTGGCTACTTGGCAGGATGGCTTCCACTTCAAATCCTTTGACGCTGTAATTTTGAAGTCCCAAAAGACGAAGCGCCATCGGGTTGATTTCTTTGACTTTATGGGCCGCATCTAATACGATGATGCCATTTGGAGAATGCTGGATAATAAGATTCGCTTCTGATTGAGCTCTCTCAAGTGCATAAGGCAGACAATGCTGTGGATCACTTTTGCCTTCAAGAACAGCAATCGCTTTTGCACGGCAGGTATCATACCCACAGGCACCGCAATCCAAACGCTTTGAATGATCCCCTTTTCCCATAGAACCTAAAACACTTTCGATTTCTTCTTCGCTGAATTCTTTCTTTTCAACAGGTCTTTCTCTAAATTCCGCTTTTGCTAGCGGTGTATCAGTTGCCAGAATTTTTTCAGCGGATTCATTTTCAGAAATGCGGCTTTGCGCAACCCATTCATGATTCTGATACGCTAAAAGATATGGACCGCCTAAGCATCCACCCTCACAGGCATTCAGTTCAAAGAAATAGCCCTTCAATTCACCGCTTTCCAGTGCTGAAAGCAAAGTACGGCATCGCTGAATTCCTTCTACAGCCAAACTCTTGTATCCGTTCAAATCAGAAAGAGTTTTAATGATGCCTCCACTGATCGGATAGATTCTGGCAATATTTTCTTCTTTTTCTTCAGTTATGGCTTCTTTTTCATGTAATGCGATCCATTCATCCATCTGAGGCATGGAAATCACCGCATCTACGGCTCCCTTAAATCTTTCATCCTGTATTTCAGCCTGTTTGGCAATACATGGAGAAAGGAAAACCACCTTGGCATCCGGATATTTTTCCTTCAGCATTCTTCCATGTGTAATCATTGGAGAAGCCACTGGAGAGAGATATTTTACTAAAGACGGATATTCTTTTTCAATCATCTCTACGATGCTTGGACAGCAGGTTTCAATAATGTTCTCCATCTTTTTCTCTTCCAAGAGTTTCATATACTGGCCACTGACCACATACGCACCACGTGCAGTCTCTTCGACCGCATAAAAGCCCAGATCCAATAGATCTTTTTTAAGCTGAGAAAAGTTATCCCATACGACCTGAAAACTAGGCGCAATGGAGATCACTACTTTTTGTCCTTCTGCCAGCCATTTCTTGACCTGATTCAGATCTGAATGAATCTGCTTGGCAGACTGCGGACAGCAAAGATAACACTTTCCACAGTGAATACATTCTTCTTCAATGATATAAGGATGATTTCTTTCAAACCGGATAGATTTGGTTGGACAACTGCGAACACATTTCAGACAACTCTTACAGTTGTTTTCCACTAATGTGATGAGATTCATAAAACATCATTTAATTCAATTTCAATTTTATCCAAAGCATTGGCCAGTGTGACATTTTCCAACAATTTTCCATCCACACGGATGCCAAGTCCTTTCGCACATTGTCCCATACAGAAAGCACCCTTCAACTGTACTTTATCTTCCAGTTTTTTTTCTTCCAGATACTTTTTCAACATTTCCACCAGTTCATTGCTTCCTTTCACGAAGCAACTGCTTCCTACACAGATTTCAATTGTATGCATGTTTTTTCCTCCTATCGATGCATATTAACTTGACTGAAATCAACTTCATCAAGTACAGATTGTATTGTTTTATCCTGAATGGTAGCATTTTCTTTTGCCATCAGCTGCTTTGATTTCACACCGGATTCAATCGTTGCAGGGCCATTGACACATCCACCCACACAACTCATTCCTTCCAAAATATCTTCATTGAATTTGCCTACTTTCATCAACAAAAGATTCATCTTGCATTCTGCAGCTCCATCAGCATATTTATAAGTAACACTTTCTAAACCATTTTCCTTCAAAGACTGTACCACTGCCTTGGACACACCGCCACCTACAGCAAAGTTCTTTCCATGAGCACTGGCAATATCCTTTACTTTCGCATCCACTGCTTCCATATTGATGCCTCTAGAGAGAATCATGGCTGCAATTTCTTCAAATGTCAAAACATAATCGACAACAGACCAGTCATTCATGGCTTCATTTTTCTTGGCAACACATGGACCGATAAAGACAACCTTGCAGTCACGATTTAATTTGATCTGACGTGCCATGGCTTCCATTGGAGAAACGACCTTGCTGACATTTTTCTCATATACAGTTGGGAAATGAATACGTGCCATATTCACAAAAGCAGGACAGCAAGAAGTCGTCATTTTTATTCCTTCTCCTTTGTGTTTCAACAGTTCCTTGCTTTCAAAATCAGCGACCGCATCGGCACCCACAGCTGCTTCATAAACATCAGTAAAACCAATATCCAGAATGGACTGCATGATCTGAGGCAATGTGGCCTGACCCATCTGTCCTTGAATGGAAGGTGCCAAAATAGCCACGACATCCTTTTTCGCATTCAGATCATCAATGACATTCTTCATAAACGAAATATCTTCAATAGCACCAAATGGGCATCCTGCCTGACAGGCTCCACAGCTGATGCATTTGTCTTCATTGATCATACATAAATCATTTTCATCCATCGTAATGGCATCCACTGGACACGAACGCACACAAGGACGTTCACTTTGTGAAATGGCATTGAATGGACAAGCCTTCGCACAAGCACCACAAGATTTACAAAGATCATAATCGATGTAAGCCTTGTTGAGTCCCATTTTAATAGCTCCAAACTTACATGCAGCCTGACAGCTTTTCGCCATACATTTACGGCAGTTATCTGTGATCATGATCTTATGAATGGAGCATCCATCACAAGCAGCCTCTAAAACATGAACGATCTGCTTCGGTGATGAAACACTTTTTCTTATAATATTTGGCGTTTTGCCTAAAGCCAAACGTGTTCTTTCACGAATAATTTCTCTTTCTTTATAAACACAGCATCTAAAATCTGCTTTATGTGTTGGAATCAGTTTATTGGAAATCTCTTCAACGGTATCTTCATTCACAGTCCCCTCAAAGCTACGCTTTGCGACTTCCCTTAAAACATCAAACTTAAATTGACGCGCTTCATGTGTAAATAAACTCATATTTCTACCTTCCTTTTAATTATGTTAATTATATCACAAATGATTTTCAATACATCATCAATTTCAACATTTTAAACTTCCAACAAAAAAGGGCATCTTTATGCCCTATATGTACATCAACACTTTTAATCCTTGTGTGGGTATGTCATGCTTTCCGTTTACTTCTCCAAATATACCGAATCAATCACTTGTTCAGTGATTTGATTGATATAATCCAGTGAAACAATATTACCTTCAAATCCATTTAATACG